>NZ_JAKUFT010000093.1:0-17145 GCF_022663605.1 Bacillus cereus group sp. BfR-BA-01379 | reverse complement strand
GCAAAAGCAAAAGCAGCGGCTCTAGCGAAGCAGAAGGCCTCGCAAGGTGATGGGGATTCGGGAGATGAAAAGGCGAAGGCAATTGCAGCAGCGAAGGCGAAAGCGGCTGCGGCTGCAAGGGCGAAGACAAAGGGTGCTGAAGGTAAGAAGGAAGAGGAACCGAAGCAGGAAGAGCCATCCGTGAATCAACCGTATTTAAATCAGTATGTTGAAGTTATTAAGGGGAAAGTAGGAGAGGATACATTAGTAGATTCCTACATTAATAAACTTTCAAAAGATGTGCCAACTCTTGTGGTGGAGCCTTCAAAATATCATGAAGTGATGGAATTATTACGGTTCCACGAGGGACTTGCATTTGATTATATGTCAGAGCTACATGCGACGGATTTTGTGACACATATGGAAGTATATGTTCATTTATTTTCATATGGAAAGAAACAGTCAGTAGCGATAAAGGTGAAGCTGGACAGGGAAGCGCCGCAAGTAGAATCGGTGACAACGTTTTGGAAAGGCGCGGACTGGCCGGAGCGGGAAGCATATGATTTGCTCGGTATTGTATTTAAGGGGCATCCAAATTTATCACGTATTTTAATGCCAGATGACTGGATAGGGCACCCGCTTAGGAAAGATTATGAACCGCATGATGTGGAGGTGTAGCTAATGATCCGTACGGAAGAAATGCTTTTGAATGTAGGACCTCAGCATCCGAGTACGCACGGTGTGTTCAGGCTTGTTATTAAGATTGATGGGGAAATTATTAAAGAAGCTACGCCAGTTATTGGATATCTGCATCGCGGGACCGAAAAGATTGCCGAGAGCTTACAGTATACGCAAATTATCCCTTATACAGATCGAATGGACTATTTATCGGCCATGACGAATAATTACGTCATTTGCCATGCTGTAGAGACGATGATGGGGCTTGAAATACCGGAGCGAGCCGAATACTTGCGAGTACTTGCAATGGAGCTTGGAAGGATTGCGAGTCACCTCGTTTGGTGGGGGACAAATCTTCTTGATATAGGAGCGGTCAGCCCATTTTTGTACGCGTTTCGTGAACGAGAGATGATTATAAATTTATTAAATGAATTATGCGGTGCCCGGCTTACTTTTAACTATATGAGAGTCGGCGGTGTAAAGTGGGATGCGCCGGACGGTTGGATCGAAAAAGTGGAAGAGTTTGTTCCGTATATGAGAGAGCAATTGGCAGGTTATCATGATCTCGTTAGTGGTAATGAGATTTTCTTAAATCGTGTAAAAGGCGTTGGTATATATAGTGCGGAAGAAGCGATTTCGTATTCTTTAAGCGGAGCGAATTTGCGGTGTACGGGAGTAAACTGGGATCTTCGCAAGGATGAACCGTACTCCATTTATGATCGTTTTGATTTCGATATTCCTGTTGGGAGCGTGGGAGATGCTTGGGATCGTTACGTTTGCCGCATGGAGGAAATTGAGGAGTCGTTAAAAATTGTTGAGCAAGCTGTCCAGCAGTTCCCGAAAGACGGAGCTGTGCTGGCGAAAGTGCCGAAAATCATTAAGGCGCCTAAAGGGGAAGCATTTGTACGTATAGAATCGCCGCGAGGAGAGATTGGTTGCTATATTGCTAGTGACGGAAAGAAAGAGCCGTACCGCTTGAAGTTTCGCAGGCCGTCTTTTTACAATTTACAAATTTTACCGAAGTTATTGAAAGGTGAAAACATCGCCAATTTAATTACGATTTTAGGTGGAGTTGATATTGTACTTGGGGAGGTTGATGGCTAATGATTGAAACGCTCTTACAATCACCTTCAAGCTGGACGAATTTCTTCATTTTTTTCGGATTAGCGGTGCTCTTATTATTTGCAGTCCTTGGCTTCGTTACATATGGTATTTTGGCAGAACGGAAAGTGATGGGGTTTATGCAAGGGCGGATTGGACCAAACCAAGTTGGGGGCCGATTCGGTTTACTGCAAACGGTAGCCGATGTTTTGAAACTACTATTGAAGGAAGATAGTATTCCGAAGGCGGCAGATAAACCATTGTTTATATTAGCACCTGTTATTGCGTTTGCACCGGCATTTATGGTGCTTGCAGTCATCCCGTTTACTGATAAATTTCAGTTTGCGGATATTGGCGTAGGCTTACTGTATTACATTGCTGTTTCTGGTATTACGACGATTGGTGTTGTGACCGGAGGATGGGCATCAAATAATAAATATTCCCTTTTAGGAGGGATGCGTGCGGCGGCGCAAATGATTTCTTATGAAATTCCGCTCGTAATGAGTGTAATTGGCGTCGTTTTGTTAGCTGGTAGCCTAAATTTAAATGAAATCGTAGCAGCGCAGGAGAATGTTTGGTACATTTTCGTACAGCCAATCGGTTTCGTCGTCTTCTTAATCGCAGCGGTAGCAGAGTTAAATAGGACGCCGTTCGATTTACCGGAAGCAGAGTCAGAACTTGTTTCTGGATATCATACGGAATACTCAGGATTTCGCTGGGCGTTTTTCATGCTTTCAGAGTACGTTTATTTCTTCGGAATGGCATCTTTAATTACAGTGCTCTTTTTAGGTGGATGGAATCCAGTCATGTTCCTTGGATTTATCCCCGGAGCTGTATGGTTTGCATTGAAATTTAGCAGTGTAGTCTTTCTATTAATTTGGTTCCGCGTTACGTTCCCGCGTATAAGAGGTGACCAGTTAATGGAGTTTGGCTGGAAGGTATTATTGCCAATTGCACTTGCGAATATTTTCTTAACGGCATTGATTAAGGAGTTATTCTTCTAATCTATGAGGGGGGTGCCAGTAAGAGATGAAGGGACTATTTAAAGGATTAAAATATACATTAAGTAATTTGAGTAAGAAGAAGGTGACTTACGATTATCCGAATCAACCGTTACCGTTGCCAGACCGCTTTCGAGGTATTCAAAAGTTTTATCCGGAAAAGTGCATTGTTTGTAACCAGTGCTCTAACATTTGTCCGACAGACTGTATTCAGTTAACGGGGAAAAAACATCCAGATCCTACGAAAAAAGGAAAAATTATCGACACGTACGATATTAATTTTGAAATTTGTATTCTGTGTGATTTATGTACAGAAGTTTGTCCGACAGAGGCGATCGTTATGACAAATAACTTTGAACTCGCGGAATATTCACGTGATGACTTATTTAAAAATTTGCAGTGGCTTGATGAAAACGACGAAAATGTCAGGAAGGAGAATAAAGCATGAATGGCGAGTTTGTAGCATTTTTCATACTATCCTTGTCTGCAATTATCGGCGGTGTTCTTATGTTGAACTTAACGAAAGTTATGCATATGATGCTAGCTCTCGTTCTGACATTTCTTAGTATCGCAGGTTTGTACTTTCTTTTATCGGCCGAATTTATCGGAGTTGCACAAATTTTACTTTACTCAGGTGCGATCACAATTATTATGATTTTTGGCATTATGTTAACGCAACATAACGCAGAAAACGAATCACGTCTTACTCTTCGAAAATGGATTATCTTCTTTGCGGTTGTAGCATTTGGGGCAGTTATGTATTTCGCCGTTAACAATATTGATTTTGCAAATGAAAGCACACAAGGAAGTTTACCTCTCCATGAAAAAAACACACTTCAAATCGGTACACTTCTCTATTCGAAATATATTATTCCATTTGAGTTAACCTCAGTTATTTTACTTGTAGCACTTGTTGGCGCAATTATACTTGCGAAGAAGGATGAGAAAGAGGAGGATTCCAATGAGTAGCGTTCCGGCTTCTGCATATTTAACGCTTGCAATTATTTTGTTTTGCATCGGTTTGTTTGGAGCTTTAACGAAGCGAAATACAGTGATTGTATTAGTTTGTATTGAATTAATGCTTAATGCGGCCAATTTAAATTTAGTAGCATTTAGTAAATTAGGTTTGTTTCCAAATTTAACAGGGCAAATTTTCTCTCTGTTTACGATGGCTGTAGCGGCTGCGGAGGCGGCGGTGGGACTCGCCATTTTAATTGCTTTGTATCGTAATCGTACGACGGTTCATGTAGATGAAATGGATACGCTCAAAGGATAACATTGTGACCGAAAAGGGGGAAGGAAACAATGATCGATTATGCATGGCTCATACCGCTTTTCCCGCTTGTTTCGTTTTTTTTATTACTTATATTCGGGAAGAAAATTAGAGAAGGAAGCAGTGTACTTAGTATTTTTCTCGTCTTTCTCTCCTTTATATTTGCGGTACTTGTATTAATAGAACGGTTTTCGAAAGTAGGAATTAAGCATAAGTGGGTATGGCTTAGAACGGGAGATATTGATATATCATTTGGCTTTGAAGTGACTGCATTAGGGGCTTTAATGCTGTTTATCGTTACACTTGTGAGTTTACTTGTACATGTGTATTCGAAAGGTTATATGAAAGGCGAGGAAAGATTACCAACCTTTTATGCCTATTTAGGACTCTTTACATTTGCGATGCTCGGGCTCGTTATATCACCGAATTTATTACAGCTTTATATATTTTGGGAGTTAGTAGGCCTCGGTTCGTTTTTACTCATCGGTTTTTATTTCTTTAAAGAAGAAGCGAAGGCTGCTGCGAAAAAGGCTTTTATTATGACGCGTATTGGAGATGTCGGTTTATTTATTGGGATGATTTTAATTTTCTGGCATGCGGGCAGCTTTGAATATGACGCAATTTTTAGAGCGATTCATACGGGGGATCTTACCCCTACGATGATTACAATAACAGCGATATTAATTTTTATCGGGGCGATGGGGAAATCAGGTCAGTTCCCGCTTCATACGTGGTTACCGGATGCCATGGAGGGGCCGACGCCTGTTTCGGCACTTATTCATGCAGCGACGATGGTCGCTGCTGGCGTATATTTAGTGGCGACAATGTTTCCGCTATTTTCAGCAAGTGCGGTGGCGATGCAGACAGTGGCAGTTGTTGGAGCCTTCACTGCGATCTTTGCGGCTTCCATTGGTCTTGTACAAACGGATATAAAGAGAGTACTTGCTTATTCTACAGTTAGCCAGCTTGGTTATATGATGCTTGCATTAGGATCTGCTGGTTATGTAGCTGGTGTTTTCCATTTAACGACACACGCCTTTTTTAAAGCACTACTATTTTTGGCGGCAGGAAGTGTCATTCATGCAGTGCATACGCAAAACATTAATAAAATGGGCGGCTTACAGAAGAAGATGAAAGTAACGGGTGCACTATTTTTAATCGGTACTCTTGCAATTAGTGGTGTGCCACTCCTTTCCGGTTTCTTTAGTAAAGATGAAATTTTAGCGGCAGCTTGGATGAACGGCAATTACGTTTTATTCATATTAGCAGTCATTGCAGCATTCTTAACAGCGTTCTATATGTTCCGGCTATACTTCCTTGTCTTTACTGGGGAAGCAAAGACGAAGGAAAATGTGCATGAATCGCCTCGCGTTATGACGTATCCAATGATTGTCCTCGGGGTCCTCGCGGTAGTGGCGGGTTATATGAATACACCATGGTTTGGGACGTTTCTGGGGGATTGGCTTACGAAAGATGTAGCATTTAAAGCGCGCGAGGCACATGGGCCAGTTTGGATTATGATCGTAGCGACGCTCGTTTCATTTGCAGGGATTGCTCTCGCATATTTCATATATGGTAAGAAATCTATTTCTAGGGAGTGGGCTGGTGGTGAGGGAACACCTCTGTATAACCTTTTGAAAGAAAAGTATTATGTGGATGAACTATACAATATGACGGTGCTCCCTATTACGAAGGGAATCGCTCATGTGCTTCGCTTATTTGAGGTGTATGTAGTCGAAGGATTTGCTATTTTAATAGGGGGTCTAGTTAAAGGGATAAGCGGACTCGGTTCTAGACTCCAAAACGGAAATGTACAAGTGTACGGCACTGTAACAGCTGTTTCGCTTGCAGTACTCGTCATTATTTTGCTTTATACGGGAGGGGATTTACGATGAATGATTTGTTATTAACGTTCTTCATTTTTTCCCCGCTTTTAGGAATTCTTTTGCTGGTATTAACACCGAAAAAAGAATCGCGTACAGTGCGAGCACTTGGTTTATTTGGGACGGCGCTTCCATTTGGGATCGCTATCGTCCTCGCTTGTACATATGCTTCTGGAAAGAGTTTGTCGCTATTCGATGAAAAAGTGAAATGGATTAAATTTGGGGATTTTGCAGCGGTGGATAAAAGATGGTTTTCCATTTATTACGAGCTTGGTATTGATGGTTTATCGCTCGTTATGATGGTGCTGACGGCCCTTCTAGCGATGCTTGCAGCAATTGCGGCATTTACTATTAAAAGGAACTTAAAAGCCTTTTATATGCTGCTACTCATGCTAGAAATAGGGATGCTCGGCGTCTTCGCTGCTCAAAATTTAATGCTGTTCTTTATTTTCTTTGAAATTACATTGCCGCCAATGTTTTTATTAATTGGGAAGTGGGGGAAATTGTCGAGTGAAAAGGCTGCTTATAGTTATTTAATATATAACGGTATCGGCTCCGCTATTTTACTCATTGTTTTCTCGGTTTTATTTGCGAAAACAGGTACAACAAATATTACAGAGCTTAAAGAAATATTAACGAGTGTAGGTGTTGGGGGAGGAATGACTGTCTCAAGTAGCTTACAGTTCGGTTTGTTTCTTGCCATAATGATCGCTTTTGCGATTAAACTACCCGTTTTCCCGTTACATCGCTGGATGGTTAATGTGCATATTGAAGCGCATCCAGCTGTAGTTATGCTTCATGCGGGCGTTTTACTGAAGATTGGAGCATACGGTATGATTCGCTTCGGAAAGGGGTTATTCCCGGAATACTTTCGCGAGTTTGCAACGCTCGTTGCGATTTTAGGAGTCATCAATTTATTGTACGGAGCCTTCTTGGCGCTCATCCAAACGGACTTTCGGAAGGTGCTTGCTTACTCTAGTATTTCGCATATGGGTATTGTATTAATGGGCCTTGCGGCGTTAAATGCACCAGGTACACAAGGAGCGCTATTCCAAGTCGTGTCGCACGGTTTAATTGCGGCCTTACTCTTCTTTTTACTTGGTGTTATAGAACAACGCTTTGGAACGTCGGATATTACGGCGCTTGGCGGACTTGCAAAAAGTGTCCCTGTACTTAGCGGATTCTTCTTAGCAGGAGGGATGGCATCGCTTGGATTACCAGGAATGTCTGGATTTGTTAGCGAGTTTCTTGCCTTTCTCGGTTTATTCCAAGGGGAGCCAGTCATTGCTGCAGTCGGTGTACTTGGCATCATTTTAACCGCTGTATACGTATTGAGAGCGACACTTCAAGTAACATTTGGTAAGAAAGAGTGGGAAGCGAAAGTTGATATACACGGATGGGAGTATGTCCCTATATTGCTACTTATCTTCTGCATTATTGCAATTGGAGTAATGCCAGAAATATTAGGGGATCCGCTTCAAAATACATTGAAAACATTGGGGGTGAAGTAGGATGGATATGAATACGTTACTTAGCTTATCATGGCATCTCATGGTGCCAGAATTCATTATTCTCGGAGCAGCCATCCTTCTTTCCATATGTGATTTGTTTTTTAAGTTGAACCATAGATATGTAGCGCTTAGTGCAATCGCAGCAGTTATATTAGCAATCGTGTCATTAATTATGCTATATGGCGAACCAACAGGAGATATTTTAAACGGATCGTTTGTGTTAGATGGGTTTTCAAAAGGATTCAAAACGTTGTTGTTAGGCGGAGCAGCCCTCATCTTATGCACCGCAATGAGCGACGATAAGAAGAATCCCATTGAAGATAAGGGAGAATATTATTACTTGTTTTTAATGGCACTTCTTGGGGCTATGTTTATGGCTTCTAGTGTCGACTTCATTACACTTTTCGTCGGTTTAGAATTGCTTTCACTTTCTTCATATATTTTAGTAGGAATACGAAAAAAGAACCGTGCATCAAACGAGGCGGCCATGAAATATGTCATTAACGGAGGAATTGGAACGGCAATTACGCTCTTTGGAATGAGTTATTTATACGGTATTACAGGATCAACTAATATTGTGGATATGCAAAAAGTATTCGCAGGGGAGCTTGCTGGTGGTATTCAGCTGTTGTTAGCTCTCGCCTTTCTATTATTACTCGTTGGGCTCTCGTTTAAAATTGCGACGGTGCCGTTTCATATGTGGGCACCAGATGTGTATGAGGGAGCGGCTACGCCTGTTACTGCTTTTCTTGGAACGATTTCTAAAATTGCTGGGTTCTTACTCATTATTCGTCTGTTTCTCATGGTTTTTGCAAGCGTATCGGTGCAAGGAGGAGACATGCAATCTTTATACGGACGTATGAGCATATACATTGCCGTGCTAGCGAGTATTACGATGGTTATTGGAAATGTAGTTGCATTAAAACAATATAACGTAAAGCGTTTATTTGCCTATTCGGGAATCGCACATGCGGGGTATTTACTCGTTCCGCTTGTAGCATTATCACCATTTACGATGGATGGCATGTGGTTTTATATGCTTGCGTATATGCTTATGAATATAGGCGCGTTTGCAATTATCCACGGCTTAATCTTACAAAGCGACAAAGAAAACATTACCATTTTCACCGGATTATATAAAAGGTCGCCATTTACGTCGATAGTGATGACGATTTTTATTTTATCGTTGGCTGGAATACCAGGAACAGCTGGTTTCATCGGGAAAATTAACATCTTTTTAGGTGCACTGCATGTAGAGCCAGCTCATTACGTACTAGCTTCTATTATGATGGGAACGACAGTCATTTCATTCGTATATTATTTCCGTATCTTACAGCAAATGTTTTTCCGGACGGGAGAAATGGAAGAGAAAATTCATTTGCCATTCAATATAAAGGTTGTTATGAGCCTTTGTGCAATTTCGATTGTAATACTAGGGATTATGCCGATGATCGGGTACAATTTCTTTTATGAATATTTTCCATTAATGAAGGATTTCTTCTTCCTAGGGAACGTGGTACAATAGTGAAAATAAAAGGTGTGGAGTTGTTACTCTGCGCTTTTTATTTTGTGTGAACTACAATTGAAAATGCATGTAGGTATACGTTTTTTGAGAGCAAATTACGATGTGAAATGTAAGATGCTTATTTGTATTTGAAAAAGTGTGGCTCCTACTTATTATGGTATCGTTTTTATAGTATTTCGTAAGTAGTAGCTGGGTAAAAAGGGGTCGATTTTTTGGCACATCTTTTAGGGCAACAAGCACTGATTGCCATCGTTTCGCATTTATTGTTTATTACCATTACGTGGTGGGCCTTACAAGGTATTCACATTGAGCGTTTAATGAAACCTGGAAAGGTGATGCAGACGCGAGTATTACTCATCCTAATTACAATTGCAATTGGAACATCTGTAAGTAACTTTTTCCTTGATTATTTAGGCTATTCAAAGAGTTTAACGTATTTAGTAAAGTAAGTGTATAGAACCTCATATCTCCGTTAACAATGGGGATAGGAGGGGATGAAATTGAAGCTTAAAGCCATTCTTATTGTTGTGATAAGTATTGTTTTATTTTTGGTTGGATATAGAGAAATGAAACCGATCAGCGATGAACAGAAAATGGAGAGCATGATTGCAACTTTAGAGAAAAATAATGCTAAAGTAGAGAAGTGGTCATGGTTAGCGCGAGAAACAAAAACAATTTCTAATATACATACGTTTCAAAAGTTGTTAAACGATGTGAAGGACAAGGCGAATATTCAAAAGTGGGAATTAGAGCAATCTCCAGATGGATATAAAGCTACATCCTATAAAAAGTTTTCTTCTTATGAAGAACGAGTAGTAGTAACATGGAGTAAGGAAAATACTAAAGAAAACACTTTCATTATTTTTGAAGTGAGCGGGGCGAAATGGGACCCGAAGTACATTCAGAAAACAAATAAAATTTTTAGTGAAAAACCTATAATTTACACTTGTGTTCAAGGTGTACTGAATGATAAGATTGAAGGTGTTTTGCAAAATAAAACCAATCAGGTTTTGAAAGATCTTTCAGCAAGAGCGATCGAACAGATAGAAGAAAGAGCATTTGTGTCAGTCTCCGCATACAATAAAAAGTGGGATGACGCTCTTTCAACAAATAGAGAGAAAATAAATGTGCAAATAGCAATACGTTCTACAGACAACAAAGATACAATTGTGGTTGGCACACCGATCATAACTTCTGAGTATTGAGTGAATAGATACTGAAAAAAGGACACGGAGGGGAATAATTTGGAAAAGATCATCGTCCGTGGCGGAAAGCGGTTAAACGGCACAGTGCGTGTTGAGGGCGCAAAAAATGCTGTATTACCTATAATCGCTGCAGCCCTATTAGCGAGTGATGGAAAGAATGTACTATCTGAAGTACCAGTTTTGTCTGATGTATACACAATTAATGAGGTATTACGTCATTTAAATGCTGAAGTCGTATTTGAAAATAACCAAGTAACAATCGATGCTTCTAAAGAACTAAATATCGAAGCACCATTTGAATATGTACGTAAAATGCGTGCATCTGTTCAAGTAATGGGACCATTATTAGCACGTAACGGTCGTGCTCGTATTGCACTTCCTGGTGGATGTGCAATTGGTTCACGTCCAATTGACCAACATTTAAAAGGCTTCGAAGCAATGGGAGCAAAAGTACAGGTTGGTAATGGTTTTGTTGAGGCATACGTTGAGGGAGAACTAAAAGGAGCTAAAATTTATTTAGACTTCCCAAGCGTGGGCGCGACAGAAAACATTATGTCTGCAGCTACATTAGCAAAAGGGACAACAATCCTTGAAAACGCAGCGAAAGAACCAGAAATCGTTGACTTAGCTAACTTCTTAAATGCGATGGGAGCGAAAGTACGCGGAGCTGGAACTGGAACGATTCGTATCGAAGGCGTTGATAAATTATATGGTGGAAACCACTCTATTATTCCGGATCGTATTGAAGCGGGAACATTCATGGTTGCAGCGGCAATTACTGGTGGAGACATCTTAATTGAAAATGCTGTACCTGAACATTTACGCTCAATTACAGCGAAAATGGAAGAAATGGGTGTTAAAATTATTGAAGAAAATGAAGGTGTACGCGTTATCGGCCCAGATAAGTTAAAAGCGGTTGATATTAAAACTATGCCTCACCCAGGTTTCCCAACAGACATGCAATCACAAATGATGGCATTATTACTACAAGCTGATGGAACAAGTATGATTACAGAAACGGTATTCGAAAACCGCTTTATGCACGTTGAAGAATTCCGTCGTATGAATGCTGATATTAAAATCGAAGGTCGTTCTGTTATTATGAACGGTCCAAACAGCTTACAAGGTGCTGAAGTAGGTGCAACTGATTTACGTGCTGCTGCTGCATTAATCTTAGCTGGTTTAGTATCTGAAGGTTACACTCGTGTAACTGAGTTAAAGCATCTTGACCGTGGTTATGTAGATTTCCATAAGAAATTAGCTGCATTAGGTGCAACTATTGAACGTGTAAACGAAAAAGTAGAAGAAGTGAAAGAACAAGAAGTTTCTGATCTTCACGCTTAATTGAAATAGTCTCTACGTCTTTTGACGTAGGGGCTATTTTTTTTTGGGTTATTACTGTTATAGTCAATAAATTCTATACTTATGCACGTACCAGTGAAAATATTTAGAAAATTTTCGTTTTAGCTGGTTCCCCTTAAGTATGTTCTAAAAGAAAGAGTTGTTCCATAAGAATGAATGGAGTAAAGCTTTTTCATATTGGGGGAAATAAGATGAAATTTTCAAAGCCACTTTTCATCACAGTAGCGCTTCTCATAGCGCTCGTTATCATTGTACCTGCTGCTCTTGTTATTCCGTTTGCGAAAGCAAAGGTAGGGGAAGAAGCAGCTTCTAAAACTCCTCCAGCAATAGAAAGTATACCAGCTCCAGGAAAAGTGGATACAGCGGTGCAAGTTGCTGTATATCGTGAGAAACAGAAAAAGGTAGATACATTACCTATGGAGGAGTATGTGACCGGTGTAGTAGCTTCTGAGATGAATGCCAGTTTTGAAATAGAGGCGCTAAAGGCGCAGGCATTAGCAGCGAGAACATTTGTGGTGCAGCGTATGCTAAGTGGAGGAAAGAAAAACAATGCGGACGTGACAGATACGGTGAAAGATCAAGTGTACAAAAGTAAAGAAGAATTGAAGAAACAATGGGGTAATAACTACGAAAATAATTTGAAGAAAATCGAAGAAGCCGTTTCGAAAACCGCAGGACAAGTTTTAACGTATGATGGAAAACCAATCTCAGCATCCTTCTTCTCAACGAGTAATGGCCGGACAGAAAACGCGGCTGATTATTGGGGAAATGATTATCCGTACTTAAAGAGCGTAGATAGTCCGTGGGATCAAGCTTCTCCGAAGTTTACGAGTGAGCAAACATTTACAGTAGCTGACTTCCAAAAGCGTCTCGGTGTGAAAGTGCTAGCAGACGGGAAAATTGGTGATATTAAAGGGCGTACAGAAGGAAAACGTGTAAAAGACGTAGCGTTTCAAGGGAAAACATTAACCGGAAGAGATGTGCGTGACAAATTAGATTTACGCTCTTCTGACTTCACGTGGAAACAAGATGGAGATAAAATCATTGTTACGACGAAAGGCTTTGGCCACGGTGTTGGCATGAGCCAATACGGAGCAAATGGTATGGCAGCGGAAGGAAAAAAATATACAGATATCGTTGCTCATTATTACAAAGGCGTTGAAATAAAGTCGATGAATGATTATGAAGGAAAGCTAATGGTGAAGAAGTAAGGTACAGAATAAACCGTCCCAAGAGGTATGTTGGGACGGTTTTCTTTTGTTAGTAGATAGGTTATCCTTGTCGAATCATTGATAGATATATTAAAAAAATCGTCAATGTTCAGTGGTGACAGAACTCTGTTTAAAGGGCCGATGGATCGCTGGAAGCTATTATAAGGATGGGCGTACAAAGAATTATGAAAGGCGGTTGGCTCCATACAGGAGACATTGTCGCGGTTGATTCGGAAGGATTTATTAAGAGTGCTCATCGTACGAAGGATTTAATTAAAAGTGGAGGCAAATGGATCTCTTCCGTAGATTTAGAAAATGCCTTAATGTCGCACGATAAAGTGTTAGAAGCAGAGTTTCCAAAATGGTGGATGCCAGACGATATTTTATTTGTAAACGAAATTCCGAAAACATCTGTAGGGAAGTTTCTAAAACGAGCGCTGCGTGATCAGCTCAAGACGTATATGGTAGAGCAAAACTAGAGAAGGAGGCTATCCTTTCATTTGGATAGTCTTCTTTTTAGAATGTTCCATAAAATATCAAAATTTTCCATTAATTGTTTGGTATAATAGGATAAAAAGCATTTGGGGGAGACAAAATGGCGTTATTGGAGTTGAGACAATTAGGGAAGACGAACCAGCTACCAGCAGTTGAATTGAAGGTTGAGCAAGGGCAATGTGTTGTTTTGCAATGTAATAACCATACAGCGAAAATATTGCACCGCATTATTATTGGTGAGGAAGAAGCTTCAACTGGCAACGTGTTATTTGAGGGAGAATCGATTGGAAAGAAAAATTATTCTCGCATTGGTTTTTGTTTTTTGAAAGATGAAGCATACGAACGTTTGAAGGTAAAGGAATACTTTAAGTTCTTAATAGGGCTGTATGGATCAAATATGAGTACGGAAGAAGTAGTACAGTATGTCGGCCTCTTAGATAAGTTAAACGTTAAAATAGAAAAACTATCATTTTCAGAGAAACGTCGCCTTCATATCGGGCGAGTTATGATTCATAATCCGGATTTAGTTATTTTGGAAGAACCAGAGCAAAATGTAGATACAGAGAGCACGATTATTATTCGAAAATCAATTATGGCAATGAAAGAGCAAGGAAAAGCGATTTTTATTACGTCATCCTTTCTTTCGGACGCCCTTTCGTTAACAGAAGATGTATACATTTTAAATAACGATGGTGTGAAAAAAATAGAAATCGAACAAGAAGAAGTTGAAGAAGTTGATGAAGAAAAGGTTGTTCAAATGATTCCGCAAATGAAACTTGAAAGAATACCAGCGAAAGTGAACGATAAAATCATTTTACTTGATCCGATGGAAATTCATTTCATTGAAACGCAAAACGGAGTGACACATATTCATGTGCGCGAAGGTGATTTCGTATGTGCATTAACATTAAGTGAACTAGAAGCGAGATTAACAGGATTCGGGTTCTTTAGATGTCATCGCTCGTACCTTGTGAATTTGCAAAGAGTACGAGAAGTCATTACATGGACTCGTAATAGCTTTAGTTTAATTTTGGATGACGAAAGAAAAAGTTCAATTCCGCTTTCAAAAGGACGAATGGATGAATTAAAAGGTGTGATTGGGCTATAAAAATTACTCCAATAAGCTCAAAATATGATTCATTCACCGGTAAGAATACTCCTTTTACCGGTATTTTACTGCGTAACCTCTTTGTTTTTCATATGATTGAGTCAAGAAAAGCGAAACAAACAAAAAGCGCTAAAGCGACTTTCATCTATAAAAGAAAAAAACAAAGGGGATGACGAGATGACATTGGCAATTGAAATGAAAGATGTAATGAAAAGTTTCAACGAAAAAACAGCACTTCGAAATGTAAATATTGAGGTGAAGCAAGGAGAGATTTTTGGATTCCTCGGACCGAGTGGATCTGGAAAAACGACAACAGTAAAGATTTTAACTTCTCAATTGCTGCATAGCGTTGGAACAGTGAGAGTACTAGGTAAAGACATTACAGGACCAAGCAGCATTGATTACAAACGAATTGGTATTTTAACAGACAACAGCGGTTTATATGAGAGACTTAGCATTTATGATAACTTACTATTATTTTGTGACTTATACGATTGTAAAAAAGAACGAATCGATGAAGTACTAGCACAAGTGAATCTATTGGATGATAAAAAAACATTAGTAAAGAAACTATCAAAAGGAATGAAGCAGCGCGTCACATTAGCTAGAGCGATTCTTCATAAACCGGATATCCTCTTCTTAGACGAACCAACATCTGCACTCGATCCAGTTAACGTACAAAACATTCATAAAGTCTTAAAAGATTTAAATAAAGAAGGAACTACAATTTTCTTAACGACGCACAACATGGAAGAAGCAGAGACTCTTTGTAACCGCATTGCTTTTCTATGCGGTGGAGAAATTGTAGCGCTTGATACACCGGAGAACCTTCGCTTACAATACGCGAAAGATCAAATACAAGTCGTATTAAAAGATAAGCAAAAAGAAGTCGTAAAAAAAGATGAATTAGGTGCAAAACGTATTTCAGAATGGATGAAAAAAGGCGAATTGCTATCGATTCACTCACATGAACCAACGCTAGGCGATATCTTTATTGAAGTTACTGGGAGGGGATTATAATGACATTTTCAATGAGAAGATTTTCAGCTATTTTTCGGAAAGAGGTACAGGATATTAAAGCAAATGCATCTGTACTCGTAATGGCGGTAATGCCACTTGTATTTTCTTTTGTTTATCAACAGATGGATGGACCAAAAGAACAAATAGCTAATATGGTAACTTTAATGGCTTTAACAATGGTAGGAAGTTTTGTTCAAGCAGCTTTAATTGCGGAAGAAAAAGAAAAGCACACGCTACGTGTAATGATGTTATCACCAGCATCATCGTTAGAAGTGCTACTAGGAAAAAGCACATTAACAGCTCTTATCACATTTGTAATTTGTATTAGTAACTTTGCTATTTTAGGTGTAATAAAGGGCAATATGGTTTTAATCGCTCTATTTTTACTTGTTAGTATATTTTTCTTCCTTATGTTAGGTACGGGGATTGGATTAATAGCTAAAACAACGGCGTCAACATCAGTAGTAGGTATGCCGATTCTATTTGTTTTTCTTCTAGCTCCAATGTTAGGGGGATTCATTAAAAGTGAGTTTGTAAAAAAGGCAATCGATTTCCTTCCAACGAAGCATCTTGCGGATGCAATGCCGAAATTGCTGGCTGGAAAAGGATTTTCAACTGTTAGTGGTGATTTAATCAATATTATCATTTGGTGTGTGCTTTCAATTATTCTTTGTATTGTAGTTTACAAAAAGAAACAAATGGACTAAAAACTGAGCTGAAACGCTCAGTTTTTTCTTTTTTCAATCATTTCCTCGGAAATTTTACAATTCTTATACATATTTTTACAGATTTTGTCGAAAAGTAATTAGTTATAGGTTGTATAGGATACGTGAATATTGTTCAAAATGATTGCTGAGGTGATGATGGAATGCGAGGAAGAAATAATAAAAAGTCGCAAAAGGTAGTACATTTATTTCAAAAAAGATGGGTGTTTCCGGCACTATACATTGCATGTGCAGCGGTAATTTTAATGGTTGCGCTATGGTTCCAAGGAGCTAATCCGAAGAAGACTCCGAACCAAGATCAAGCAACACCGTATACACAATCGGAAGATCCAGCAGTACCAGTAACGAAATCTTCAGAAGTAGTGAAAATGCCAGCTGCCGCTAATGCGGAAGTAGTCGTACAGAAGAAATTCTATGAAGATGCAGCAACTGAGGCGGAACAAGAAAAAGCACTTGTTTTTTATAACAACACATATTCCCCAAATAAAGGAATCGACATTGCTGCGAAGAATGGAAAAGAATTTAATGTAGCTGCTGCTTTAAGCGGTACAGTAACAAAAGCTGAAAAAGATTCACTTCTTGGTTATGTTGTAACAGTTGATAGTGGAAATGGTGTAGCAGCTTCTTATCAAAGCTTAGGTAGTGTAAAAGTAGAAAAAGGTGCACGAGTTGCACAAGGTGAAGTATTAGGGAAATCCGGTCTAAGTGCAATGAATAAAGAAGCAGGATCTCACGTTCACTTTGAAGTACGTAAAGACAATGTGGCTGTGAACCCTGAGCGCTATTTAAATAAATCAGTAGCAGAAATTAAAGCTGATGCAGGTGCTGCAAAAGCAACGAATGCTTCTGGTAAAAAAGCTGATGACAAATCTCAAAAAGAAGAAAAGTCAACGAGCACGAAACCAGAAGGTAAAACAGAAGACAAGTCTCAAAAAGAAGAGAAATCAACAAGCGGTTCAACTAGTGACAAAAAAGAAGAACCAAAGAAAGAAGAAAAATCAACAAATGGTTCTACAGAATCATCTAACAGTTCTTCTTCACAAGAATAAAAAAGTGGAAAAATCAGTT
>NZ_JAKUFT010000092.1:0-17507 GCF_022663605.1 Bacillus cereus group sp. BfR-BA-01379 | reverse complement strand
CAAAAACGTCTAGCTGATGAACAGGCTCGTAAACAACAAGAAGAGCAGAAAAAAGCACAACAAGCTCAAACACAACCAGCTTCCGGAAATACTAGTAATACATACTACAAAAATTGCGCTGTAGTTAGAGCTGCAGGAAAAGCTCCATTATATAGAGATCAGCCAGGATATAGCTCTCATCTCGATCGTGATGGCGATGGAGTTGCATGTGAAAAATAGTAATAAAAAAAGAAGCTTCTAGTAAGCTTCTTTTTTTATTACATAGTATTGCGACTAATTACCTCCACTCCCTCTTCCTTTTATAAAACTCATTTTATTATTCTCAAAATTGACACATTATAAGTGATTTCAATCACCACATGGTTTTTCATTTATCGCTATTCTTAATTTAGATATTACATTTAAACTTTATGGAGGCATTCATATGAAACATACATTTACTGAAACTTCAATTGTTGGTGAGATTGTTACACAATTTCCGAAAGCTAGTGATTTTTTCAAGTCATATAGAATAGATTTTTGTTGTGGTGGTAATAAGCCACTTATTGATGCAATTCATGAAAGAAATTTATCGGCTTCCGAAGTAATTACAGAGTTAAATACGCTTTATCATAATACGAAACGATTAAATGAATCTGAAATTGATTGGAAAAGTGCTTCTTATCGTGAATTGATTGATTATGTAATTAATAAGCATCATCGTTATTTAAATGAAGAGTTACCACAGTTAAGTCCATATGTGACGAAAGTATTACGCGTTCATGGAGCAAATCAGCCTCATTTAGCTCAAATTCATAAGCTATTTCATGAACTTAAAATGGAATTAGAACAGCATTTAATTAAAGAAGAAACGGAAGATTTTCCATTAATTTTAGAATTTGAACAAAATCCAACTGATGAAAACTATGCAAAGTTACGTAAAGTAGTAGATGAACTAGAAAATGAACACAATCATGCCGGAAATATTATAAAAGAGCTTCGTAAAGTGACAAATGACTTTACTCCTCCAGAAGGCGCTTGCGGCACTTATCGACTTGTTTACCAACGTCTTGAAGTGCTAGAGTCTGATTTATTTGAGCATATTCATTTAGAAAATAATGTTTTATTTCCGCGTGCCATTACGAGAGCATAAATCAAGTGCAGGACATGAGTGTAAATACTTATGTCCTGCTTTTTCATTTTGCGAAAAATATCCATGCCCCCTCACACAAATCCGAATTTTAACAATTTGTGAATCATTATAGAAGTGTGATAAATATCACATCTCCCCCTTTTTTGATTTTCTATAATAGAAATATAATCCTTTGTTCAACATTTCACATAAAAGGGGGAATGAAAATGAAAAAACGTTTAGTTATGATCGGAAATGGTATGGCGGGCATACGCTGTATGGAAGAAATATTAAAACATGATAGTGATTCATATGAGATTACTATTTTTGGAGATGAACCGCATCCAAACTACAACCGCATTATGCTCTCTCATGTTTTACAAGGCAAAACAAATATGCAAGATATCATTATGAATGAATACAGGTGGTATGAAGAAAACGAAATAACTTTGTATACGAATGAAAGAGTTCAAAGTATTAACAGAGAAGAAAAAATTATTATTACAGAAAAGAATCGTATTGTTACATATGACAAACTCATTATAGCAACAGGTTCTAGTGCTTTTATTTTACCAGTTGAAGGTTCCACCCTTCCTGGTGTAACAGGATTTCGAACAATTGAAGATACACAATTTATGATGGATACCGCTAAAGAAAAGAATAAGGCCGTTGTTATTGGTGGTGGGTTACTTGGTTTAGAAGCAGCAAGAGGTCTTATTGACTTAGGAATGGACGTGCATGTTGTTCATTTAGTGCCTAGCTTAATGGAGCAACAACTAGATACGAAAGCAGCTTCTCTTCTGCGTGAAGATTTAGAAGCACAAGGCATGAAGTTTCTAATAGAAAAGAAAACTGTAAAAATTATTGGTACAGACTATGTTGAGGGCATTCAATTTGAAGATGGTGAAGTTGTAGGTTGTGATTTAATCGTAATGGCTGTCGGAATACGACCAAATACGCAAATAGCAAGAGATGCTGGTCTCATTGTCAATCGCGGCATTGTAGTCAATGACTATATGCTAACAAATGATGAATCCATTTATGCAGTTGGCGAATGTGCGGAACATGATGGTATCGCATATGGACTTGTTGCCCCTCTTTATGAACAAGGCTCAATATTAGCGAAACATATAACAAATTTACAAACGAATGGATATACGGGCAGTATCGTCGGTACGCAATTAAAAGTTGCTGGTTGTGATTTATTCTCTGCTGGTCAAATTTATGAAGATGATCAGACGAAAGCAATTTCAATCTTTGATGAATGTAAACGTTCCTATAAAAAAGTATTAATTCGTGATAATAAAGTCGTCGGTATCGTTTTATATGGTGACACAGCTGATGGTACACGCCTCTTTAGCATGTTAAAGAAAGAAGAAGACATACAAGAATATACAACCGCTTCCCTTCTTCACAAAGCTGGTGAAGAAAGTGAACTTGATGTTGCTACAATGAGTGCGGATGACACGATTTGTGGATGTAATGGTGTTACGAAAGGTACAATCGTTCATGCCATTTTAGAACAAGAGCTAACTACTTTTGAAGAAGTAAAAGGATGTACGAAAGCCGCTGGTTCTTGTGGTAAATGTCGTCCGCTTGTGGAACAAGTTTTATCTCATACACTCGGAGATGCTTTTGATGCTTCTGTGCAGTCTGCTGGTATGTGCGGATGTACAACTTTATCACGTGATGAGGTTGTAGCTGCCATTCACGAGAAAGGCTTAAAATCTCCAAAAGAAGTACGCAATGTTCTTAGTTTTGCACATGAAGATGGCTGTTCAAAATGTCGCCCTGCTTTAAATTACTACTTACGGATGGCGATTCCAGAAGAATATGAAGATGATAAATCATCTCGTTTCGTTAATGAAAGAATGAACGGTAACATCCAGCACGATGGTACATTCTCTGTTATTCCACGTATGTACGGTGGTGTTACTACAGCAGATGATTTAATGAAAATTGCTGAAGTTGCGAAAAAGTACGATGTTCCTCTTGTGAAAATTACAGGTGCGAGCCGAATTGGCTTATATGGTGTTAAGAAACAAGATTTACCAAACGTATGGGCTGACTTACATATGACTTCGGGATATGCGTACTCAAAATCGCTTCGTAATGTAAAATCATGTGTTGGTTCTCGCTTCTGCCGTTTCGGTACGAAAGATTCATTAGGACTTGGTATGCTCCTTGAACAATCATTAGAAATGGTAGATACACCACACAAAATGAAAATGGGTGTAACGGGTTGTCCTCGTAACTGCGCGGAAGTACTGACGAAAGATTTTGGCGTTGTTTGTGTCGAAAATGGATATCAACTTTATATTGGCGGAAATGGTGGTACAGAAGTACGCGAGGCTGATTTTGTAATGATTGTCCCTACTGAAGATGATGTCCTTCGCATCGCTACAGCTTACATGCAATATTATCGTGAAACTGGTATTTACGGAGAGCGTACTGCCTACTGGACAGAACGTTTAGGCTTCAATCATATAAAGGAAATACTACAAGATACAAATATGGTTAGTACGTTAAATGAACGTTTCCAAACAGCTCGTAGCACATATACGGAAGCATGGGGACAAACGCTAGAAACGAAGTCATTAAAAGCGATGTATGAAGTAGAAACTGTGAAATAAGGAGCTGTGATCTATATGATACAAACGAAAGAAAAAATAAAAGTTATGCGTGCGAAAGACCTTCCTATTCAAATCGGTAAAGAGGTACAAATGAAAGGTTTGTCTATCGCTCTATTTCGCCTTTCAAATGGTGATATTCGAGCTGTAGAAAATCGTTGTCCTCATAAAAACGGACCGTTAGCAGAAGGAATTGTATCTGGAGAATTCGTCTTTTGTCCACTGCATGATTGGAAAATCTCACTAATAACAGGTGAAGTTCAAAAACCTGATGACGGCTGTATTCAAACGTACGAAGTAGAAGTTATTGAAGGTGACATTTATTTATACATGTAATTTACGAAAGGAAGCCTCCTCTGGCTTCCTTTTAAATAAAAATTGATGAGGTGCGATGATGAACGGATATGTATATTTAGTTGGTGCAGGACCAGGTGATGAAGGGCTTATTACAAAGAAAGCGATTGATTGTTTAAAGTATGCAGATATTGTCTTATATGACCGTTTATTAAACCCTTCCTTTCTTCGTTATACAAAAGAAACATGTGAACTTATTTATTGCGGAAAAATGCCAAAGAATCATATTATGCGACAAGAAATGATTAACGCCCAACTCCTTCAATTTGCGAAAGAAGGAAAAATCGTTGTCCGATTAAAGGGCGGAGATCCATCTATTTTTGGCCGTGTTGGTGAAGAAGCAGAAACTTTAGCAGCAGCGAACATTCCATATGAAATTGTACCAGGTATTACATCTAGCATCGCCGCTAGTAGCTATGCAGGTATCCCCCTCACCCACCGTAACTACAGTAATAGCGTCACTTTACTAACTGGGCATGCGAAAGGTCCTTTAACCGATCATGGAACATATAATTCATCCCACAATAGCGACACAATTGCCTACTACATGGGTATAAAAAACTTACCTACAATTTGCGAAAACTTACTACAAGCAGGAAAGAAAAAAGATACGCCAGTAGCAGTCATTGAATGGGGTACAACCGGAAAGCAGCGCGTTATCACAGGGACACTTTCAACCATTGTTCCTATCGTCAAAAACGCTAATATTTCAAATCCATCCATGACAATTGTTGGTGATGTCGTTTCCTTACGAGATCAAATCGCTTGGAAAGAACGTAAACCATTACATGGTAAAAAAGTTTTATTTGCATCCTCAACAAATAAAACAAGTTCAATGATGCAACAGTTACAAGAATCCGGTGCAGAAATATATCAAATTCCTACCTTCAAAAAAGCAGAATATACATTAACACTTGAACAAATCAATGAAATTTCCAACGTTAATCGCCTTGTTTTTTGTTCATCTGAAAGTGTAGAAATATTGATGAGATCATGTAGCAAACACCAAAAAGATATTCGTTCTTTACAAGCGCAACTACAACATATGAACGTTGCCACTCAAGAAAAACTGATGCAATATGGGCTACTAAGTAAACAAGCAGCGTTCTCTTCCGATACAACAGTTTATTTAGGACGAAATATTAACCGAATTGCTTTTATACAAGAAAAAATTGGTGCCGGTTCTTATATGATGACTCATGCGTATACTATTGATCATCGCTTCGATGAAGTCCATACTCGTATGCTTTCTGAATTCTCATGGGATAGCATTGTGTTTGAAGGGCGTGCCTCAATTGATGCATTTTTATCAGAAATAAAACGACTTGGCTTTATCGATATTGTTACTCTTCCCTTCTCGTATACCGATATTCCAACTTTACACTATGCGAATAAAGTCGGATTTCATCATATAGATGAGCAATTACAAGACATGATTATGAAGAAAGATTTGGTGATACGATGAAAGGAATTGTATATGTTGGACACGGGAGTCGCTTGCAAGAAGGTAATGAACAATTCATTCACTTTATTCATTCTGTTATGACAGAACGTAACGAAAGGATTCAAAAAATAGCTTTTCTAGAACTAACAACACCTACTATTTCGGATGCAGTTACAGAAACGATACTAGAGGGCGCAACTGAAATAATGATTGTACCTGTTTTATTATTTGCAGCAGCTCACTATAAACGTGATATTCCTTTTGAAATAGAGCAACTACAAAAGAAATATCCACAAATAACATTTTCAGTTGTACCTCCTTTTAGTACGCATCCACATATGGTGGAACTTGTCGTAAAAAGAATATGTGAAGCTATGCCAATGCAAGGTAGTAGTATTTTACTCGTAGGACGAGGCAGTAGTGATCCGCAGCCGATATATGAGTTACAACAAATCGGAGCAACTGTCGAACGAAAACTCGGTATGCCAGTTTCGTGCTCCTTTTTAACGAAAGGAACCCCCTCTTTTACTGCTGAGCTGAAGACTATAACATCGACTGCATCCCATGTATATGTCATGCCGTATCTTCTATTTACCGGACTGTTGCTTCAAAAAATTAAGTTGTATACAAAAAAATATGATCACGTTACAACTTGTAACTGCCTACAATTTGATACATATATGAAATTAACATTATTAGAACGAATGGAGGAATGTGTGTATGTATAACATGTACCCTCTTATGTTTTATCTAAATAAAAAAGTTGTCGTAATTATTGGTGGAGGTAAAATCGCATATCGAAAAGCGTCTGGATTAAAAGATACAGGCGCTTTTGTCACCGTTATCAGCCCAGAAATTTGCGAGGAAATGAAGGAACTTCCTTATGTTACTTGGAAGCAAAAAACTTTTGCTAATGATGATATTAAAGATGCTCACCTTATTTATGCGGCTACAAATCAACATGATGTAAATATGATGGTCAAACAAGCCGCCCATGATTTTCAATGGGTTAACGTAGTAAGTGATGGTACAGAATCATCGTTTCACACACCGGGTGTCATCCGAAATAATGATTATGTTGTCACGATTTCAACTTCAGGTAAGGATCCATCGTTTACGAAGCGTATGAAGAAGGAACTAAAATCTATATTTCCTAAACTTATACAAAAGATTTCTCGTACATATAAATCGTAATCTACCTCTTATCTAACTATGTATTTACTTTGGACAAACGTTTGTTAGAGGCGTTTGTTCTTTTTGTTTTGGTTCCTTCTTTGAATTAAGCCGCTTGATTATTAAGCATGTTACAATTGTAAACGACATCTAATATCGATGGGATTTCCGTCCATCGTTTACCGCCTCAAATCTATTCGCTTTTAAACATATATTCAAAACAAAATATATGACAAATAAATAACGACAGTTACTGTAATAATGCTGAAAAGTGTTGAAAATAAAACGATTTGTGCATGTAATTCAGGCTCTATTTGATACTCCATAGCAATGGTTGATGTATTTCTTGAAGTAGGAAAAGAACTTGCAATAAATAATGATTGTGCAACAATACCATCAATGTTTAGTAGGTAGATCATGGCAAGTGCTAATAATGGTCCCATCAGTAACCTTCCAATTAAAGCCCATGTTATGACTCGATGGAAAAAATTAAGCTTAATGTTGGATAATTGCGCTCCTAGTAATATGAGTGCTATTGCAACAAAACTATTCGCAAGCTGATTAAGAGGTAGAAAGATAGAATTAGGTATTTGAATTGTAAAAGATTGAAAGAGAACCCCTAATATGAGTGCATGAAATACAGGCAGTCTTAGAAATGATTGAAGAATACTTCCGATTGTTTTTGTTGCTGATAGTAAGTTATATATCCCATACGTATAAGTTAAAATATTCTGAAAAATAACGATAAAAATTTGAATGGAAACCCCCACTGGATTGTGACTGAAAATCAATTGACTTACTGGTAATCCATAATTACCGGAATTCATTAACGAAATGCTATTTTTTAGAGCTGCACTTTCTCCTTTTTCTAACTTTAATCTTTTTGAAATGAAATGACTTACTATCATCACACTCAGACTGTAAAGCATTAAATAGTATATTATCTGGAGCAACAAACCTGTTTCTATACTAATATCATATATATTCACAAATACAGCCGCTGGCATCAAGCAATAAGTAATAAGTGTAGATAGCTGCTTTAAGTTAAATTGGAACTTTCTTTGTAAGATTGCACCAATTAGCATCAATATTAATATTGGTAATATTACGTCTAATATAATAAAAATAAACATTTAAAACCTCATTCTACATATATTTTAGTTGGATTAAACGCTCTCTTTTCCTTAACATATCAAATATGACTCACAAAGAAAATTATGGATTATTTATAAAAATTCATAATTTTATCTTATCGATCTAAACTGTATTCTCTATTTTAAATGTACTTTTTCACAATATCCATTAGCCTTACCTAAAAATTTAGGCCTAAAAATATGCAGTTTTATCTCGTTATAGATACCTCCATACGCTTTTGGATTTCGTAACATTTTAATAATTTAATATATTTCTATACATATTAATAGATGGTTTTTAGAAAGGAGCGACTATTTATCGATTCGTTAGCGATCAATAGTCATCGTTTCATTCAAAAGTTATTATTTTCGTTCTCGATATATTCCGACAAAGGCAAAGTCCCTTTCTAGTACGCTAAACGTGTAAGAGGCGAAGTACCTTTAGCTACTCGTTCCTTTAAATTTCCCCATTGTGGAATTCGATTTAATTTCATACATTTATCGCTTAATTTCTTTATCTGTAGGCAATACAATTGCAGCTATTATATAAAGTAACACTGTAAATCCACTAGAAAAAAAGGCTGATAATGCAGTTACAATGCGAAGGATACTTACATCAATTCCATACTTGTCGCTTAAACCACCTAATACACCTGATACTTGCTTATCTTGAGTGGACTTATATAATTTTTTCATCTAAACACCCCGATCCAATTAAATATTTGTATTCCAGAAATTAGTTTGATCTTTGTTTTTGAGCTAACTTGCCCTTTAATTGAATAACATCTGACATCTATATTTTAACATAAAACCCCATAACCTTTCTGTTTTTCATGTTAAAACCACATTTCTTAGAAAACGAGGTTGGTTAAGTTAGTAATCAAATTTATCAAAGCCTATTACTAAAAGCACCACCCTAGATTACTTTAGGATGGTGCTTTTTCTTTATTACTGATTCTTTAACATCACTAACAGTTTTTCTTGACTATACATCCATACTGTAATGATTAAACAAGCAAGTGCGACTTCTGATAATGCCATAAATCCAATTGCATAATGACCTGTTAGTTGGAATAGTAAAGTTAAAATTAGCGGCGGGAAGAACCCTCCTAGTCCGCCTAAAGCTGAAACGAGTCCGTTTACAATCCCTGCTTGCTCTGAGAAGTACATTGGAACGAGTTTGAAGATTGTACCATTACCAATCCCTGCACAAAATGCGACTAGTAAGCAACCAAATGTATACACGTTCATACTAGGCATAAATGATAAAATAATACCTGAAAGTGTTAAACCGATAAATACGAAGATTAATATTTTAAATGGGTTAAATTTATCACCTAGCCAACCACCAATTGGACGCATCATTGTTGCTAATACGATAAATCCGGCTGTCCGCATACCTGCATCCACTTTCTCTAATCCGAAGTGAGATACTAAAAAGTTTGGTAAATATACTGTAAATGCGACAAATGATCCGAATGTTAAAAAGTAAAAGATACATAGAAACCAAAGTTTTTCATTTTTATATACACCTTTTATTTGTTCCATTAATGGTGTATTCACCTTTTTCTCCTTACGATCACCTAATAAAAAGTTCATAAGTGCAAATGCTGCAAGTAAAACTAAATAACACTGTACTGTCGTTCTCCAGCCAACTGAAGTTGCAATGACAGGTGCTAAGAACGAAGTAATTGCTGTTCCAGCGTTACCGACACCGTAAATACCATTTACAAAACCGTGACTCTCTTTCGGAAAGTATTTCGGTAAAGATGTTACCCCTACAGAGAATACTGCGCCACCGATTCCGACAAATAATCCACCAATAATTAAATCCATCATTGAATTGGCAACACTAATATAAAAGACAGGAAATAATAATAGAATAAAACTAATAAAGAATAATTTTCTTGCTCCGAAACGATTTGTCCAATAACCAATTGGAATGCGAAGAACAGAACCTAAAATAACCGGTACTGCTGTTACCATAGAAATTTGTCCCGCAGTTAATGGAATATCCGCTTTAATATAAGGCATTAATGATGATAAAATGACCCATACCATAAAACCGATAACTAGATTAGAAGTTTGTAAACTTAATTGAAAATTAGGACTTTTCATCCTGTTCCCTCCTATGTATGCATAGTTATATTCATTCCCTCCAGCCTAATCACGTCCTAACATGATTAGGTTGAAAAGAATCAACCACCACTTACTGGCGGAATCATTGCTATAACATCGCCAGTTTGAATGATGTCATCCTCTAGTGCATACTCTTCATTGATAGCGACCATGATCTCACTTGAAATCGCTACGTTGTATTTTTTAATGAGCACTTCCTTTAGTTCAGCAACCGTAATATTTTCACAATCTATGTGTAATGCTGGCTTACTTACTTCTTCTTGTAAATGTGCAAATAATAGTACTTCAATCATATTCTCATCTCCTTTCCAGGCTCACCATTTGCATACGCTACCTTCTCTAACTGATCACCTATCCATGACTCATCATCTTCCCAAAACTCTTTCTTCCATATTGGAACAATTTGTTTTATACGCTCCATAATATATTCGTTCGCCTCATAGGCAGCTTTCCGATGTGGTGTAGAAACAGCGACGACAACAGCAAGATCAGAAATTTGTAATGTACCAATGCGGTGTGTAATGGCGACATTTGTCCCAGGCCACTTCTCTCCTACTTCGGTGCCAATTCTCTTAAGCTGTTTCTCCGCCATTGACTTATATGCTACATACTCTAAATATAGCGTACGACGGCCTTTCGTAAATTCTCTAACAGTACCAATGAAAGTCGCAACTGCACCACACTCACGATGAATTACTTTGTTTGTAACTTCTTCAATTGAAATAGGTGTATCAATTACTTCATAATACGTATGTGTCATCTTGCACCCCTAATTTTTGTATAAGTTAGCAATCTATTTTTCTATTACTTATATGATTGAAACTGTTCTTCCCACGGCCACTCACTTCCGGCACTTGATTCTAGTAACAGTACCGAAACAGTTATTCCTGCTTTAAATCCTCTCGTTCCTCCCGGCAGGACGATACATGCATTCGTCTCTGCAAGTGAAGAAATTGCACTAGATTTGTCTAAACCAACTGGTGTAGCTTGCAATGTTCCATCTACAATTTCCACTTTCCCTCGTACAAAACGAGTAAATGGGTTTGCTTTCGAAAAGTCTTTCTGTAAAATTGCGTCTGTACGAAATACGTGCGGATCTTGTCTATGCAAGTATGTTCGAATGACTGGCCGAACAAATAATTCACAACCGACATAACAAGCAGAAGGATTACCAGATAGACCAAATAGTAGTTTTCCTTCTACCTCAGCTACAGTTGTCACACTCCCTGGTCGCATCGCTATTTTGTTAAACAGTACATTAGCTTGTAATCTCTCATAAATAGCAGGTAAATAGTCATAGTCTCCTACCGAAACACCACCAGTTGTAATTAAAATATCGACTTCTTTCATCGCTTTTTTTACAGTGTTATAACACATCTCTAAATCATCAGCGAATTGTCCATAATACTGTACAACCCCGCCCGCTCGTTCAATTTGAGCAGCGATCATATAGGAATTACTATTTCGAATCTTGCCTGGTTTTAATTGTTCATGTACTTCAAGTAGTTCACTTCCTGTCGTTACAATTCCAATAACTGGTCGTTTAACAACATATACTGCATTATAACCAAACGTAGCAAGAAGCGCTGCTACTCCAGGGTTAATAACAGTCCCTTTTCTCACAAGAATGCTATTTTGTTTTACATCCTCTCCTTTAAAAGAAATATAATCCCCCGAAGAGAAAGAGCGTTTTAATTTCATATAAGACTTTTCGTTTCCTTCAAATCCTTCCGTTAGCTCTAACATAACAACAGCATTACACCCGGCTGGAATTGCCGCACCTGTCATAATACGGACAGCTTGAAATGGTTTCACTTCTTCTGCAAAAACAAAACCTGCTCCAATTTCGCCAATCACTTCAAACTGAATGGAATTACTGCTACTTGCTTCTTTTGTATCTTCCGCTCGAATTGCAAACCCGTCGTACGGAGAGCGATTAAAATGTGGGACATCATGATCTGCAATAACATCTTCTCCAAGCGTTCTACCGTAGCTTTCTATAAGAGAAACCTTTTCTATTTCACCTAGGTAGGCATATTCCATTACACGCGTAACTGCTTCTGCCACCGGAATTGGTATACGTTTTTCTAACATTCTTTTTTCACCTCGTTTTAATAAGGAGAACCTTTCTTTCTCTTTATCCCATATATTTTACGTATAATCGTTTTGCTATTTTCACATCATTTGTCCCATGGATAAATGCCCTACCGTCTGTAAATAAAACGAAACGATATTCATCAATTAGAAATGATAGTAAGTACGGCGTTTTTTTGACACGTACACTTTTTTGTAATCGTTTTTGAATTTCGGTTAAATTAAGATCTCTCTTTATTCCTGAACGGATTTGAACTGTATTCCGTCCGCATAACACTTCCGTTTTCATCTGCGTTTCAAATGTTAAACTTGGATACGTTCGTGATTCCCCACAAGAAGGACATGTACTTTTTTTCTGTCTATTTACTTTTAATGAGAGATGTTGATTGTTCCAAATATCCAATGATAACATCGTACCTCTTAGCGACTCATAATCACCCACCAATATTTTCATCGCCTCTGTAACTTGGTGAGCAACAACCATCTGTACAGCTGGCTGAATGATTCCGGCTGTATCGCATGTCGCACCGCCCATAGGATGATCCATCAGACAGCGAAAACATGGTGTTTTCCCAGGAAGAATTGTATACGTTACACCGTAACTCCCAATGCATCCGCCGTATATCCAAGGTATATTCTCTTTTTGTGAAATGTCATTTATAAGTAGACGCGTATCGAAATTGTCAGTCGCATCTATTATGAGATCCACTTCTTTTGTTAACCCTTCTATCTCTTGCATCGTGACATCTGTTACAACTGGTACAATTTCCACTTCAGAATTAATCTTTCTTACATGTTCTGTCGCTGCAATTGCTTTCGGTTTGCACTGATGTGCATCTTCTTCTGTATATAACTGTTGCCGCTGTAAATTACTCCATTCGACGTAGTCACGATCGGCAATTGTCAATTTCCCAATTCCCATCCTAACGAGTGCTTCGGCATTCGCAGCTCCTAGTGCACCCGCACCGATTAAGAGCACATGCTTTTCTCTTATTTTTCTTTGTCCCATTTCACCAATTCCAGAAAACAATACTTGCCTTGAATATCGATCTTTCATAGAGAATCCTCCTTTCACTATCCGCCAATGTAAGACATTTCAACTTTTGGGCGTGTACTTGTACGTTCCACCGTTCTTTCATCTGAATATTGATCTGTTCTATATCGCCATGTATGTTGTAAAATTTTTAATAGTGATGCATCAGAAATATTTTCTCGAAGAAGCGTTCGTAAATCCGTTCCTTTCGTTCCAAATAGGCACGTAAAAAACTTACCGTCTGCCGAAATACGAGCTCTCGTACAAGAGGAACAAAATGACTCAGATACTGAAGTAATAAATCCAACTTCTGCATCGCTCCCTACATATTGATACAATTTCGCAACTTCGCCAAAGTAACGAGGTTGAACAGGCTCAATCGGATATACACGATTAATCTTCTCTATTAATTGTTCCTTCGTAATAACTTGTTCAAAATTCCATCCGTTCGTACTGCCTACATCCATAAACTCGATAAAACGGAGCTGAATTTCTTGTTCTTTAAAATAACGAGCCATATGAAGGATTTGACTATCATTCATTCCTTTTTTTACGACCATATTTACCTTAACTTCTAATCCTGCAGCCTTTGCTGCTTCAATTCCTTTCAGTACAGGTTTTGTACTTACATTTCTTCCGTTAATTTTTTTGAAGACGTGGTCCTCTATCGCATCTAAACTAATATTTACACGTTTTAATCCCGCTTCTTTTAATGCCTCAGCCTGTTTTGCTAAATGAATTCCGTTTGTTGTGAGCCCAATATCTTTTAAACCTTCTAACTTTGTAAGTCTTGCGATTAACTTCGGTAAGTCTTTACGCAATAACGGTTCACCGCCAGTAATCCTAATTTTTTCAACTCCCATACTTATAGACAATCTTGCTAATCTTTCTATTTCATCGAACGTTAATAAAAGCTCTTCTTGTAAAAAAGCGTAATCAGGTCCGAACACTTCAGCCGGCATGCAGTATGTGCACCTAAAATTACAACGATCAATAACTGAAACACGTAAATCTTGAAGTGGTCGTTCTAAAGAATCTTTTATTTTTTCGTGCATCTATATCCCTTCTTTTCTGCTGCAATCCTTAGTAAGCTATCGTTTTTTTATTTGCCTTCATTATAAAAAAGAAGCGACATATTCAATGTGACTTTTCTCACATTACTTTCCCCATTCAAAAATTCTTCACAAATCTGTTCGCATTTTGTTCACATCTTCAATCCCTACTCCTTACGGTCATTGAAATTTTACAACAATTTTGAAATAGCTCTTGCATTTTCAGCATACTTACACTCAAAATAGGAAATGTATTGCTTATAAGAAGAAAGGTGATTGCTGTGGCAAACAGTATGACATTATCTCAAGATTTAAAGGAATTACTTGCATCTGTTGAATATAAAATGCAGATTAAAAAGGGGAGTTTTATTTTTCAAGAAGGTATGGAAGCAAAAGAACTCTATATCATCCACTCTGGAAAAGTACAAATTAGTAAACTAAGTGCTGACGGACAAGAATTAACACTCCGTATTTGTTCGGCATACGACATTATTGGAGAATTAACATTATTCACGGACAATGCGAAGTATTTATTAAATTCAAAATGCCTTGAAGATGTTGAAGTAGGAGTAATCAAGCGTGAAACCTTAGAAAAAGCATTACTCCAAAAACCCGCACTTGTATTTGAATTTATGAAATGGATTAGTGAACATTTAAGAAGAATGCAAACGAAGTTCCGGGATTTAGTATTACACGGCAAAAAAGGTGCCTTGTATTCTACTCTCATACGAATGACAAATAGTTATGGTGTGTTAAAGGAAAATGGTATTCTCATCGATTTACCATTAACGAATCAAGAACTTGCTAATTTCTGTGCAACTTCACGTGAAAGTGTAAATCGAATGTTAAATGAATTAAAAAAGCAAGGTACAATTTCTATTCATAAAGGAAAGATTACAATACACGATTTACAATTTTTAAAACGTGAAATTGCTTGTGAAGATTGCTCTGCTTCTGTTTGTAGCATTGATTAGCATTTTATTGAGATTTATACCTATAAAGAAAGCCGAGGTCTCCAATTAGATCTCGGCTTTCTTTATAAGTTACTAAACATATAAAACAAAATTATTTTTTCAATTCATTTGGAATACGTCTTCTGTAAATCACATAACTACGGCTTAAATATTTAATTGGGGCACTAAATACATGTACCAGTCTAGTAAATGGCCATACTGCGAAAAGCCCCATCCCTGCAAGAATATGAATTTTAAACCATACAGGCACTTCCATCATATATTCGACTTTCGGTTGGAAAATAAAGAGACTTCGGAACCAAGGACCGATCGTTGTACGATAATCAAACCCTTTTGAGTCGATGTTTAAAAAAGTTGAAGAAAGTCCTGCTAGCATTACGATAAGTAATAAAATAAGCGCAATATAATCTCCCTTTGTACTCGTTGCAATGATGCGTTTTACTGTTACACGGCGGTACGTTAATATAATTAAACCGATGATAGAAGCAATACCTGCCGGAAGTCCGAAACTAATTGCTATTATGTGATACATATGTTCCGAAATACCTATTGAACGATATACAGCCTCTGGAATTAAAATCCCCATGACATGACCGCCAATTACGAACATAATCCCAAAGTGGAATAATAGACTTCCAATTCGTAGCATTTTCTTTTCTAATAGTTCACTAGATTTTGATGTCCATCCAAATTGATCATAGTTGTATCTGAAAATATGTCCACCGATAAAGATCGCAAAAATGATATAGGGAAACAATACCCATAGAAATTGATCCATCATTTTGACAACTCTCCTTTCTAATTTGTCTGTACACCCCATGTATCGATAGCGAGTAGAACAGCCGCAAGAATCGGTTCATACATACTATCTGCTTCTTTTAACTGAACGTGTAATGCTTGTATGTTTTCCTTGTATTTACTCATAATTGGTTCACTGTCTTGCTCATTTGCATTTGCAAAAAACTCTAGTAAAAGAGGTAAATAATCAGGTAATTCTTTATCTGTTACTTCAAAACCAGATTTTTTATAATGCTGCTTTAACTCTAGTAATTCAATACCTCTTTCTCTTTGTTCACCGGTGTTCATATAAGTAAGATACATATTTGTCTTCTTACCAAAATCAAATGTATATACGTAACAGTCAATTAATTGATCATCCATTTTATCAAGCGCTTGTTTTATAAACGTTGTAAGTGCCGCTTTAACATCTTCCTGTTCAATCGCTTCAACCTCTTCTTGTAATTCAGTTAAAGCTTCTCTCCACCCTAGTTCCGGGTAGGAGAGAAGAAATGAAGAACATGAAAAAGCTGTTTGCAAATTTTGTTTCATATGTTTCCGCCCCCATTATTTAAGAAATTGTCGTGCAAGATCCTGGGCCACCTGCAAAGGATAAACCACAGCTTCCTTGTTCGTTATATAAATCTGCAACTTGTTCGCGGTGAGACGTTGGGATTACGAAGCGATCTTTATATTTCGCGATAGCAAGAAGACGATACATATCTTCTACATCCTGTTTCGTTAAACCGAGTTCTTTTAATACCAATTCATTTGGTTGTTTATTAATTTGAAGTGCTCTCATATGTGTTCGCATAACAGCCATTTTTTTCAATGTAAGACGAATATGTGATTCATCTCCTGCAGTAAGTAAATTCGCTAAATATTGAATTGGAATACGCATATTATCAATAGCAGGGAAAATCTCTTCTGCTTTCCAGTTACTACCTTTCCCCTCTACCATGTTCATAATTGGGCTAAGTGGCGGGATATACCAAACCATCGGCATTGTACGATACTCTGGATGAAGAGGTAGAGCGATTTTCCAATCGATAATCATTTTATAGATTGGTGACTGTTGTGCCGCTTTAATCCATTCTTCAGGAATCCCTTGTTTTTTCGCTTCAGCTGCTACTTCTGGATCATTTGGATCTAAGAAAACCGTAAGCTGAGATTCATATAAATCTTTTTCATTTTCAACAGAAGCCGCTTCTTTTACTTTGTCAGCGTCATATAGCATTACCCCAATGTATCGAATACGCCCTACACATGTTTCCGAACAAATTGTTGGCATACCAGCTTCAATACGAGGGAAACACATTGTACATTTTTCAGCTTTATTCGTTTGCCAGTTAAAGTACACTTTTTTATACGGACAAGAAGATACGCAAAATCTCCATGCACGACATGCATTTTGATCGACAAGAACAATCCCATCTTCTTCACGTTTATACATCGCACCAGATGGACAAGAGGATACACAAGATGGATTCATACAATGTTCACATATGCGCGGTAAATACATCATAAATACATTTTCAAAATCCGTTTTAATTTCTTCTTCCATTTTCTTTACGTTCGGATCTTGTAATCCTG
>NZ_JAKUFT010000091.1:0-17591 GCF_022663605.1 Bacillus cereus group sp. BfR-BA-01379 | reverse complement strand
AGCGCCCAGAAGGTATTGAAGCAGGTACATTGAAATTAGCAGGAACAGACGAAGAGACAATCTTTGGTCTTGCTGATGAGTTGTTATCAGATAAAGCAGCTCATGATAAGATGTCGAAAGCATCTAATCCTTACGGCGATGGCCGTGCATCAGAGCGTATTGTAGAAGCAATTTTACAACACTTTAATAAGTAAATAAAAAAGAGCCAAATCGCATAAGATTTGGCTCTTTTTGTTATTGCTGATTTCTCATAATCCACTCTGCATGGGCATTCGTAGAAGGAGGGGGCTCAGTTGGTGTTTTGTTCTGATTCTGATTTGTTTCTTTCTTTGCTTTTTCGTCAGAGTTAGAATTTGAAGAAGGATTTGATTCGGTTTTTGTAGTTGGATTTTCTTGAGTGTTTGCTGTTTCTCCTAATTCTCTTTTTATCTCGTTACGTACTGTCTCTACACCGATTGGATCTGGAAGGAAGTAATAAATACCACCTATTTTTTTGTCTTCTCCTTCAAGTTTGAACGTTTGCATTGTAGAAGGGTCAAACCCAGATAACTTATTGTAAAGTGCAAGTCCGTCAGAAATAGGAATGTCAGTTTTTATATATTTTCCAACGACTGCCGTTAAATCTTTAATTTTAAATACGGTAGAGGCTGAATTTAGTTTTTGAGCAACAGCGGCTAGTAATTGTCTTTGTCTAGCGGCCCGACCATAATCGCCGTTTGGATCTTGCTTTCGCATACGTACGTATGCGAGTGCTTCTTCCCCATTTAAGTCTTGTTGTCCTTGTTTAAATTCGATTTTTTTGTAGTAATCTACGTCCGAACGCTCCCAAAAATCGAATGGGACATCAACGGTAACACCGCCAACAGCATCAACAATACCTTTAAAGCCTTGGAAATCAATTTTAATATAATGGTCTACAGGGACTTTTAGAAAACCTTCGACAGTTTTGATTGCCATTTCTTCTCCGCCGTAAGCATGCGCAGCGTTAATTTTGTCTTCTTTGTTCTTCCCAACAATTGGAACACGACTATCACGAGGGATACTCATAAGCGAAATCTTTTTTGTTTTAGGATTGACTGTCGCAAACATTAATGAATCTGTACGACCGTTTTGACCGTCCGTTGCATAATCTTCTATACCCATAATGAGGAGTGTAAAAGGCTCCTTTGTAATTTCTACATCTTCGGTTCTCAAGTCCGATTTTTGACGAGTAAAACCACTATACATCCCCATGAGAGAAGAGTAGGAATTTAATATATAAAGTCCTACACCACCAAATAAAAATACGAAAATAAGGAAGTAGAAAAACTTTCTTCTTCGTTTCTTTTTTATTCTGCTATTTTGGAGATGATAATAACGTTCTTCCATATATAATCTCCTTAGTTCATTTGTAGGAAAGTAATTCACTACATTAATCTTTAAAGATGAGGATGTAGGTATTCTTAGATAACATCTTGTTCTAAGTACAACATATCTCCTTCTGTAATTGTACATTTCCCATTTGTTAATTCAATCATCCAATCTGTGAATGCTTGTTTTCCGTCTTCTTCTACATACGTATCAAATGTGACATTTTCGAGATAATGTATATCTTTAATGGCATATTTCGAATTACGTAATTCATTTTCAATTTTGCCAAGTAATGTGTAATCAATTTCGGTCTGCATAACACGCATTAGTTTTCGCTGTACGATACCAACATGATTAATACCCTCACTTGTACATTTTCCATATGCGCGAATTAATCCACCTGCGCCAAGTTTGATACCACCAAAATAGCGTGTAACGACAACGACAGTATCTTTTAAACTGCGTTTTTTAAGTACCTCTAACATAGGTACGCCAGCTGTACCGCTAGGTTCTCCATCATCATTTGCTTTTTGGATTTGATCTTGCTCACCAATCAAATACGCAGAACAATTATGTGTGGCATTCCAATTTTGTTTTTTTATTTTTTGTATAAATTCTTGAGCTTCTTCTTCGGTTGTAGCTCTGCTAACATAACAAATAAATCTTGATTTTTGAATGACAATTTCGTGCTCACCGTAGTCTTTTATTGTTAAATATTGTAATAACACTCGTATACGCCCCTATCTCCCAAAATGACTAGTACTTTACATTTTAAAAGCGAGCGTTTTTATATTCAAACATTTTTTATAAATAAGTTGAAATTTTTGGTGAGTATTTCCTCTTTTTGTTGTAATTTGTCGAGATGGTAATTATAATTTCAAATCGGCATTTTCATGTATGGATGCACCATTTTTAGTTTTCGTGTAAACTTAGGGAATAAAAACTTTTTTATAAGGCAGGTACGCAAATGAAAACAGCTATTGTTACTGATAGTACAGCATATATACCGAAGCATATTCGTGATGAACTCAATATATATATGATTCCATTAAACGTTGTGTTTGGAACGGAATCTTATCAAGAAGAAGCTGAAATTTCAGTAGATGATTTCTATGTAAAAGTACGTGAGCAAGAAGAGCTTCCGAAAACTTCTCAGCCAGCAATTGGAAAGTTTGTTGAGTTGTTTGAAGAACTATCAAAGGATTATGATGCGGTTATTAGCATTCATCTTTCAAGTGGGATTAGTGGTACATATCAAACAGCAACGACAGCTGGGCAAATGGTAGAGGGTATTGATGTATATACGTACGACTCTGAAATTAGTTGTGAAGTACAAGGTTTCTATGTACGTGAAGGGGCAAAATTAGCAAGCGAAGGAAAGGATCCGAAAGAGATCGTTGCCCGTTTTGATGAAATGAAGAAAACGATGGACGCTTATTTTGTAGTGGATGATTTACATCATTTACAACGTGGAGGACGATTAAATAGTGCGCAAGCCTTCATTGGTAGTTTGTTACAAGTGAAGCCCGTTTTATATTTTAGAGATAAAATCATTATTCCATTTGAAAAGATTCGTACACGTAAAAAAGCGTTAAAACGAATTGTTGAAATTTTTGATGAGCAAGCAAGTCAAGGTGTACCTATGGAAGCAGTTATCATTCATGCACAACGTGAAGAGGAAGCGAATGAATGGAAGGCAGAATTAGAAGCAAAATATCCTCATGTTACAATCCGCACAGGTTACTTCGGTGCTGTAATTGGTACGCATTTAGGTGAAGGTGCACTAGGTCTTGGATGGTATACGAAGTAATAAGATATAAAAAGCTCTCTTTTTGAAGAGGGTTTTTTTACGGATATTTTACGTGTAGTTGACAAGTTAATATTTGGAAATGGTAAAATGTACGTAAAATAAAATAACGAGGAAAGTTTTATAACTTACTTTTTACAAGAAACTATATTATAATGGAAGAGAGGTGAAACATATGGAGCATAATTCTTGTTTATGTCCAAAGTTTGAGTCAGCTTTTACTTTGCTTAGTAAAAAATGGACTGGCTTAATTATTAAATCTTTGCTTGAAGAGTCAAAACGTTTTAGAGAAATCGCAGATATTATACCAAATATGAGCGATCGTATGTTGTCAGAGCGTTTAAAGGAATTGGAAAGCGAAGGCATTGTAGTTCGTAATGTTTATCCAGAAGTACCAGTTCGAATCGAGTACGGTTTAACTGAAAAAGGGAAAGCGTTAGAAAGTGTTATGGATGAAGTCCAAAATTGGGCTGAGAAATGGATGAAATAACTCTTTGATTTCATTCGTATTAGTGTATGTAACAAAACGTAAGGGAAACCTTGCGTTTTTTCTTTGCTTATAAAAAGCCTTCAAAATTCTACACATATATACAAAAATATGCATATCTTGCGATAGAGTTACATATAATATTACATTTGTTTTACAATAGCGTAACATTAGCAAAAAAAATCCCGAATTATGGTATAAATTTTATAGGTTATATACGGAAAAAAGATAAAAGAAAGCGGTGTAAAAAATAAAATGAAAAAGCTAAAAATGGCATCTTGCGCATTAGTTGCAGGGTTAATGTTTTCAGGACTAACACCAAATGTATTTGCAGAAGATAAAATTGCTGACGTGAAATCACAAATTAATACACAAAATGACACTTTACATAAACAACAACAAGAACGTGATGAATTACAAAAACAAATGAACGATTTAAACAAAACAATTCAAGGTTTAGATAAGTCTGTTCAAGAGAATTCTTCAAAACTTGATGAAACAACGAAAAAAGTTGCTGATACTGAGCAATTAATCGAAAATAAAAATAAAGATATTGCAGAACTACAAACGAAAATCGCAAAACGTGAAGAGTTATTAAGAAAACGTTTAGTTGCACTTCAAGAACAACCGAACACAAATGTTGTAACAGAAGTTCTTGTAAACTCTAAAAACGTTGCAGATTTAGTTGATCGTTTAGCTTCTGTTTCTAAAATTCTTGAGTCTGATGAAGATATCATGAAAACACAACAAGAAGATCAAGCGAACGTGAAAAAAGATGTTGAAACGGTAAAAACAAAGCAAAAGGAATTAAAAGAAGCACAAGCTCAAATTGAAACTGCTAAGAAAGAACTTGACGCTGAAAAAGCGAAAAAGGCAACAGCAGTAAATGATTTAAGCGGCAAAATGGATACGGTTGTAACTTCAATGACAAGTACGGAAGGTCAATTGAAAGATCTTGAAAAACAAGCACTGCAATTACAACGTATTGCTGAACAAGAAGCACAAGAAAAAGCGGCACAAGAAGCTGCTGCTCAAAAACAAGCAGAGCAAGCTGCTAAAGATGCGCAAGCTCAGCCAGCACAAGCGGCACCAGCTCAGCCAGCAGCACCAGCTCAAAAAGAAGCACCTAAAAAAGAAGAGCCTAAAAAAGAAGCACCTAAGCAAGAAAAGAAAAAAGAAGAGCCAGCACCAGGTCCAACTCCGGCTCCTGGCGTAATTGGTAAAGCGCAACAATACTTAGGTATGCCATATGTTTGGGGAAGTGCATCTCCATCAAACGGTGGTTTTGATTGTAGTGGATTCATTTCTTACATCTTCGGTGTAGGACGTCAAGACGTTAATGGTTACTGGAATTCAGTTTCTAAAGTAAGTAGCCCACAACCTGGAGATTTAGTATTCTTCCAAGGTACTTATAAAGCAGGTCCATCTCACATCGGTATTTACGTTGGTAATGACCAAATGATTCATGCTGGTGATAAAGGGATTGCATACTCTAGCTTAAGCAGTAGCTATAACCAAAAACATTTCTTAGGATACGGTCGATTCTAGGATTTATAAACGAATAAAACATGTGTATAAAGTCGATAGCTTACTATTTTATAAGTAGGTTATCGGCTTTTTTGAGTTTTTACGAGATCATGAGAAAGGTTTATAGTAGTGCTGGAGGTGGTTGCTGATGCTCGCTGGAAAACAGTTGCTATTAGAAGAACTCTCTTCTGATTTACGGGATACATTACATGATTTGAAAAAGAAGAGGGAGGTCGTATGTGTACAAGGCGTAACAAAAAAGGCTTCTAAATATATATGTCAGCGCTGCGGTAATATAGAGCAACGACTATTTGCATCATTTTCGTGTAAAAGGTGCAGTAAAGTGTGCGCGTATTGCCGGAAGTGTATAACGATGGGGAGAGTTAGTGAATGTGCTGTACTCGTTCGTGGGATCGCTGAAAGAAAAGATGAAAAAAGTTTAAATTCGTTACAGTGGAACGGGAATTTGTCTGCTGGTCAGGAGTTGGCCGCGAAAGGTGTTATAGAAGCTATTAAGCAGAAAGAATCTTTTTTTATTTGGGCTGTATGCGGGGCTGGAAAAACAGAAATGTTATTTTACGGTATTGCAGAGGCACTTCAAAAAGGAGAAAGAGTTTGTATCGCAACGCCAAGAACAGACGTTGTACTGGAATTAGCACCGAGATTACAAGAAGCGTTTCCTAGTATAAATGTAGCTGCTTTATACGGAGGGAGTGTAGATCGTGAAAAAGATGCAGCGTTAGTCGTTGCAACGACGCATCAACTGTTACGTTACTATAGAGCGTTTCATGTCATGATTGTAGATGAGATTGATGCCTTCCCGTATCATGCGGATGAAATGTTACAGTATGCAGTACAACAAGCGATGAAAGAGAAAGCGGCGCGTATTTATTTAACTGCAACTCCAGATGAAAAGTGGAAGCATAATTTCAGAAGGGGCAAACAAAAAGGTGTCATTGTCTCTGGACGGTATCACCGGCATCCGTTGCCAGTTCCTCTATTTTGCTGGTGCGGAAGTTGGAAGAAAAGTCTCCATCATAAAGGAGTTCCTCGAGTGTTACTACAATGGTTAAAAATGTACGTAAGCAAAAACTATCCCATTTTTTTATTTGTTCCCCATGTGCGATATATAGAAGAAATGAGCCTGTTATTGAAATCGTTGGATAATAGAATTGAAGGTGTACATGCAGAAGATCCGATGAGAAAGGAAAAGGTAGCAGCTTTCAGAAAGGGAGAAATTCCATTATTAGTTACAACGACGATTTTAGAGAGAGGAGTAACTGTGAAGAACTTACAAGTAGCGGTGCTAGGGGCAGAAGAAGAAATCTTTTCAGAAAGTGCACTCGTACAAATTGCCGGCCGAGCAGGTCGTAGTTTTGAAGAACCTTATGGCGAGGTCGTTTATTTTCATTGTGGTAAAACAGAGGCGATGGTACGCGCGAAAAAACATATTCAAAGTATGAACAAAAGGGCAAAAGAACAAGGATTATTCGATTAATGCACTGTCTACTTTGCGATGAGTATATTTTGGAAACAGTTAGTTGGTACACCTTCTTTGTAAAGCCTCATAAAAAATATATATGTGATAGGTGTGAACGGAAACTTTCCTATATTATAGGAGAGATTTGCATGGAGTGTGGGCGACCTTTAGAGGACTTGCCTTCCGAATATAAAGAAAATGATATTTGTATGGATTGCGTAAGGTGGATAAATGAGGAGAAGTATCGTCCTTTTAAAAATCGTTCTTTGCACGTGTACGATGATGAGATGAAAGAAATAGTTGCACAGTTTAAGTTTCGGGGGGATGCGGAGTTAGTTCATATTTTTCATAGATCTTTTCGGGAGCTATTTCAAAAGCATTTTACGAGTGTTTCAAGTGTTATTGCTGTTCCGCTTAGTAGGGAACGAGAATATGAACGTGGTTTTAATCAGGCAGAGTTATTAGCAGCTTGTTTACCTGCCAAAATCTCTTATCCATCATTAAGAAGAAGAGAAACAGAAAAGCAAAGTAAGAAGAAACGTAAAGAAAGGCTTTCGGGAAGTAATCCTTTTTATTTTCAGGGAGAAGATATGTTTCATGGTCAACATATCTTACTCGTTGATGATGTATATACGACAGGAATTACAGTTAGACAAATTGGAAATCTTTTATACGATAGAGGAGCAAGCGAAGTTTCTAGTTTGACGCTATGTAGAAGTTGATCTGTAACTGTCGAAAGGGATAATAAAAAGACGATAAGTCTCCTTTGACTTCGTAAGTTGTCATTCGTTATAGTCAAAGTATGGGGCAAATGTCCTGATTTTTAGAGTGAAGGGAATGGAATGAACATGCAAGGAAGAGTGAAATGGTTCAATGCAGAAAAGGGATTTGGGTTTATTGAGCGTGAAGATGGTGATGATGTGTTTGTTCATTTTTCTGCTATTCAACAAGATGGATATAAGTCATTAGAAGAAGGGCAACAAGTTGAGTTTGATATTGTGGATGGAGCACGTGGACCACAAGCAGCTAATGTTGTAAAACTGTAGGGTTTTGTTTTTGGGAAGAGAAAGCTGCGTTTGTGGCAACGTTATATATATGTGGTAGAACCCCTTGTTTTTGCAAGGGGTTTTTGTTATAAATCAAGTTGTCAAAAAGTTGTTTCTTTTCTGTAACGAATTGTCCACAGTTATATTCGTTATTCACGATGTTAATAGGATAAAATAAAGATAGAAACGATGCATCTTTTCATTTCAACAAAAAACGATAAAAAAATCGCAATTCCACTAATTTTTTTAAAAAGTTAGAAGGAGTTTTTAAGCCAGTGTCGAAATTATAGTACATAGGCTTGAAAGGAGGAATTCATCTATGAAATTCAACATTCGTGGTGAAAATATTGAAGTAACTCCAGCATTAAAGGAATATGTAGAGAAAAAACTAAGTAAGTTAGAGCGTTATTTTGATACATTCCCAGAGGTTAAAGTTAATTTAAAGGTATACTCTGACAAGCAACGTGTCGAGGTAACAATTCCATTTACTGATTTATTACTTCGTGCAGAAGAAACTAATAGCGATATGTACGCTGCTATCGATTTAGTAGTTGATAAACTTGAGCGACAAATTCGTAAACATAAAACAAAGGTAAATCGTAAGTTACGTGAGAAAGGTTCTGTGAAAACGAACTTTATCCTTCCAGAAGCAGTAGCTGTTTTGGATGAGGTAGAAGAGGATGAACTAGAACTTGTACGTACAAAACGATTCGATTTAAAACCGATGGACGTTGAAGAAGCGATCCTACAAATGGATATGCTAGGACATAATTTCTTCGTCTTCACAAATGCTGATACAAATGAAACTAATGTTGTATACGGCCGTAAAGATGGGAAATATGGTGTAATCGAAACTAAATAATAATTCAAAAGCGCAGCCGAAATGGCTGCGCTTTTTTTGCTGGAAATAGATTTTTTAAAAAAGTTTTCTTAATTTAGAACGAGACATTCGGCCGATTGTTGTCATAGTTATAAGACAAGTGTTACAATTATCATTAGGTATATACATTTTAGTTTTTTTAATTAGGAGAAAAATTGGCATAACATACATTTGATTTTTATAACGACTGATTGTAATAGAGAAAAAGAAAAAACAATCGGGAGTTTTATTTTAATAAAAAGAGGAGCGTATTTCCTATGATCGGTATTTTAAAAAAGGTGTTTGATGTAAATCAACGTCAAATTAAACGTATGCAGAAGACAGTTGAGCAAATTGATGCATTAGAGTCATCTATTAAGCCATTAACTGATGAACAATTAAAAGGGAAGACGCTTGAATTTAAAGAACGTCTAACAAAAGGTGAGACAGTAGATGATTTACTACCTGAAGCTTTTGCGGTTGTTCGTGAAGCTGCGACTCGTGTTCTTGGAATGCGTCCGTATGGCGTACAGTTAATGGGTGGTATTGCCTTACATGAAGGGAACATCTCTGAGATGAAAACGGGTGAAGGTAAAACGTTAACATCTACATTACCTGTATATTTAAATGCTTTAACAGGAAAAGGTGTTCACGTTGTTACAGTCAATGAATACTTAGCACAACGTGATGCGAGCGAAATGGGACAACTTCATGAGTTCCTTGGCTTAACAGTAGGAATTAACTTAAACAGTATGTCACGCGAAGAAAAACAAGAGGCTTATGCTGCTGATATTACGTATAGCACAAATAATGAGCTTGGATTCGATTACTTACGTGACAACATGGTTTTATATAGAGAACAGTGCGTTCAGCGTCCACTTCATTTTGCTATTATCGATGAAGTCGATTCTATCTTAGTTGATGAAGCACGTACGCCACTTATTATTTCAGGACAAGCGCAAAAATCAACAGAGCTATATATGTTTGCAAATGCATTCGTTCGTACATTAGAAAATGAAAAAGAATATTCATTTGATGTGAAGACGAAAAATGTAATGTTAACAGAAGATGGTATTACGAAAGCGGAGAAAGCTTTCCATATTGAAAACTTATTCGATTTAAAACATGTAGCACTTCTTCATCATATTAATCAGGCACTTCGTGCGCACGTTGTTATGCACCTTGATACAGATTATGTTGTACAAGAAGGCGAAATCGTAATTGTAGATCAATTCACTGGTCGTCTTATGAAAGGTCGTCGCTATAGCGAAGGTTTGCACCAAGCTATTGAAGCAAAAGAAGGCGTAGAAATTCAAAATGAAAGTATGACGCTTGCGACAATTACGTTCCAGAACTACTTCCGTATGTACGAAAAGTTATCTGGTATGACTGGTACAGCGAAAACAGAGGAAGAGGAATTCCGCAACATTTACAATATGAATGTTATCGTAATTCCAACGAACAAAGATATTATTCGTGATGACCGTGCTGATTTAATCTTCAAATCAATGGAAGGTAAATTTAATGCTGTTGTTGAGGATATTGTAAATCGTCATAAACAAGGACAACCTGTTCTTGTCGGTACAGTTGCAATTGAAACGTCAGAGCTTATTTCAAAAATGTTAACACGTAAAGGTGTACGTCATAACATCTTAAACGCGAAAAACCATGCGCGTGAAGCAGATATCATTGCAGAAGCTGGTATGAAAGGTGCTGTAACCATTGCGACGAATATGGCTGGTCGTGGTACGGATATTAAGCTTGGAGACGATATTAAAAATGTTGGTCTAGCAGTTATCGGTACAGAGCGTCACGAAAGCCGTCGTATTGATAATCAGTTACGTGGTCGTGCTGGTCGTCAAGGGGACCCTGGTGTAACGCAGTTCTACTTGTCTATGGAAGATGAACTAATGCGCCGCTTCGGTTCTGACAATATGAAAGCGATGATGGATCGTCTTGGTATGGATGATTCACAGCCGATTGAAAGTAAAATGGTTTCTCGTGCGGTAGAATCTGCACAAAAACGTGTAGAAGGAAATAACTATGATGCACGTAAGCAGTTACTGCAGTATGATGATGTACTTCGTCAGCAACGTGAAGTTATTTACAAACAGCGTCAAGAAGTAATGGATTCTGAGAACTTACGCAGTATTATTGAAGGTATGATGAAATCTACAGTAGAACGTGCTGTTGCGCTTCATACTCAAGAGGAAATTGAAGAAGATTGGAACATTAAAGGTCTTGTTGACTACTTAAATACAAACCTTCTGCAAGAAGGAGATATAAAAGAAGAAGAGTTACGTCGTCTTGCTCCAGAGGAAATGAGCGAGCCAATTATCGCGAAATTAATAGAGCGTTACAACGACAAAGAAAAGCTTCTGCCAGAAGAGCAAATGCGTGAGTTCGAAAAAGTTGTTGTATTCCGTGTAGTAGATACGAAGTGGACAGAGCATATTGATGCGATGGATCACCTTCGTGAAGGTATTCATTTACGTGCTTACGGTCAAATTGATCCACTTCGTGAGTATCAAATGGAAGGATTCGCAATGTTCGAATCGATGATTGCTTCTATTGAAGAGGAAATTTCTCGTTACATTATGAAGGCTGAAATTGAACAAAACTTAGAGCGTCAAGAAGTTGTTCAAGGTGAAGCTGTTCATCCATCTAGTGATGGGGAAGAGGCGAAGAAAAAACCAGTTGTAAAAGGTGACCAAGTAGGCCGCAACGATGTATGTAAATGTGGTAGCGGTAAAAAATATAAAAACTGCTGTGGTATCGGGAAGTAATACAGGGTGATAGTCCAGATTACTTTGCAAACTTTTACATCAAAAATGTATCATTAAGAAAGATTAAACTCTCTCCGTCATAAGTGGAGAGAGTTTCCCTTGTTTTCATACGAAAGTAACAGCAATTACATAGAGGTGAAGGAAATGGAATTAGTAGAAATTAGACAAGAATTAGAGAAAATGGCTAAGAGATTAGCGGCTTTTAGGGGGTCTCTTTGACCTTCCTACTAAGGAAAAACAAATTGCAGAATTAGAAGAGACAATGATGGGTGCTGGATTTTGGGATGACCAACAAGGCGCACAAGCTGTAATTAACGAAGCTAATGCACTGAAAGAGATGGTTGGAAAGTTCCGTCAGTTAGATGAGACATTCGAAAATTTAGAAATCACGCATGAGCTTTTAAAAGAAGAGTATGATGAAGATTTACATGAGGAGCTTGAATCAGAAGTGAAAGGCTTAATTCAAGAAATGAATGAGTATGAGCTTCAGTTACTACTAAGCGATTCTTATGATAAAAATAACGCTATTTTAGAATTACACCCAGGTGCTGGTGGAACAGAGTCACAAGACTGGGGTTCTATGCTACTACGTATGTACACACGTTGGGCTGAAAAACGTGGATTTAAAGTAGAAACGGTTGACTACTTACCAGGTGATGAAGCTGGTATTAAGAGTGTTACTTTATTAATTAAAGGTCATAACGCTTACGGTTACTTGAAAGCAGAGAAAGGTGTACATCGTCTTGTGCGTATTTCACCATTCGATTCTTCAGGCCGTCGTCATACATCGTTCGTATCTTGTGAAGTTGTACCTGAGTTCAATGATGAAGTTGAAATCGAAATACGTTCAGAGGACTTAAAAATTGATACGTACCGTGCAAGTGGTGCAGGTGGACAGCATATTAATACGACAGACTCAGCAGTTCGTATTACACATACACCTACAAACACAGTTGTAACATGTCAGTCAGAGCGTTCACAGATTAAAAACCGTGAGCACGCGATGAAAATGTTAAAAGCGAAATTATACCAAAAGAAATTAGAAGAGCAACAAGCAGAATTAGATGAAATTCGCGGTGAACAAAAAGAAATCGGATGGGGTAGCCAAATTCGTTCTTACGTATTCCACCCGTATTCTCTTGTAAAAGACCACCGTACGAATACAGAGGTTGGTAACGTGCAAGCAGTTATGGATGGAGAAATTGATCCATTTATTGATGCTTACTTACGTTCTCGCATCTAATAAAGTGAAACTTTAATCAGTGGGGGGCATCCCCACTGATTATCAGCCCTCACCAATCGGGCTTTTACGGGCAGTTGATTCCGCACCTAACTTCTTTGCTTTCGCTGAATTTTGAGTTGGGGATCTTACTGCCCGTTAATGCGGGTTAAACGAAAAAAAGCCAACAGAGTTGTCGGCGTATGCTGAGGGTAATCGAGGATATAAAGAATTTGATTTTATTTCTATAAATGAAGTAAAGAGGAAGAGAAGTTGGAAACGACAACTTCTCTTTTTGATGGGATTATATGTAGCATATAATGTTGTATATTGTTTTGTAAAAAGAAGAGAATAGTAAAACAGAGTGGCAATAGAGTAAGACTTTAACAGAACTTTTCTGATTTTCTGTTCAAAAAGAATTCTTTATAGAAGTTTTTACGTTGTTCACAGAATTGAAACAACTTATGAAAGCTTTATATTATCAGGGTTCTTACTGTATTTTTGAAGAATATGAAATATACCTTAGTTTTTCTATATAAAGATAATGCTTATAATGAAAATGAGTGTGTTAGGAATGAAAAGAATATCAACAATGGGGAGCGATAGAAGTGAAAAAGAAATTGTTGGCTATTGCGCTAGGAACATCAGTTGTTTTTGCTTTAGGAGCATGTGGAAATAAAGAAGAGAGTAAGCCTTCGAAACAATCTGCAAGCACGGATAGCGCAGAGCAAATTTACCAAAAAAGTTGTATAGGCTGTCATGCGAAAGATTTATCGGGAGCAACTGGACCAGATTTACGAAAAGTGGGACAGAAATATGATGCGGCAGAGATTGAAAAGATTATTGAAAAAGGTCGAGGTTCCATGTCGCCAGGAATTATTCAAGGTGAGGATGCGAAAAAAGTAGCTGAGTGGTTAGCTGAACATAAATAAAAAGGGTAAACTGGACGAGTTGATTGCATAATCTTATCCCAAAATGATTTTGGATAAGAATTATGACAGCTCGTTTCCTTTTTTTGGAGTGTAACATAACTGTAACAAAATTGTATCCGAACTGGAAACCGTTTGATGTTACAATGGGGTTTGTAGAATTTTGCTGAAATATATTACATAGAGTAGCGCTGCTAATAAAAAGCATGAATGGGAGCTACCTTCAACAAGAGTGGTTAAGTGAGAATAAAGTTTTTTATTTTCAAATGTACAGAAAAGTATTTCTAAAAAAATCATTAAGTATTGGGTGATAAATAATGATAAAAATGACGAATGTTTATAAGGAGTACCCGAATGGTATGAAAGCCATTGCTGGTCTCACAGTTAACATTAAACAAGGTGAGTTTGTATACGTAGTTGGACCGAGTGGAGCCGGGAAATCTACATTTATTAAAATGATGTATCGTGAAGAGAAGCCGTCTACAGGATCGATTAATGTAAATGGACTTGTTATTGAAACATTAGCAGAAAGAGATGTTCCATATTTCCGTCGACAATTAGGCGTAATTTTCCAAGATTTTAAATTGTTACCTAAGTTAACGGTATATGAGAATGTTGCGTTTGCCCTAGAGGTAATTGAAGAAGAAAAAGAAGCTATTCGCGAGCGTGTAACAGAAGTTTTAGGTCTTGTAGGTCTTGAAGATCGTGCAGACGCACTTCCAAGTGAACTTTCAGGCGGAGAGCAACAACGTGTTGCGATTGCGAGAGCAATTGTTAATAGACCAAAGGTTGTAATTGCCGATGAGCCAACAGGTAACTTAGATATTGAAACAGCTCTTGATATTATGAAGATTTTCACACGCATCAATGAACGCGGTACAACGATCGTTATGGCGACACATAACGCAGATATCGTAAATACAATCCGTCATCGTGTAATCGCGATTGAAGGCGGAAAAATTGTTCGAGATGAGATTGAGGGAGGATACGGATATGAAGGCTAAGACCCTTAGTCGACATTTGCGAGAAGGTGTAAAGAATCTATCACGTAACGGATGGATGACGTTTGCTTCTGTTAGTGCAGTAACAGTTACATTATTACTTGTAGGTGTCTTTTTAACAGCGATTATGAATATGAACCATTTTGCGACGAAAGTAGAGCAAGATGTAGAGATTCGTGTACACATTGATCCAGCAGCAAAAGAAGCTGATCAAAAGAAATTAGAAGATGATATGAGTAAGGTTGCAAAAGTAGACTCTATTAAATATTCTTCTAAAGAAGAAGAGCTAAAACGCTTAATTAAAAGCTTAGGTGATAGCGGAAAAACGTTTGAGTTATTTGAACAAGATAACCCACTTAAAAACGTATTCATTGTAAAAGCAAAAGAGCCAACAGATACAGCGACAATCGCGAAAAAGATTGAGAAAATGCAGTTTGTAAGTAATGTTCAATATGGTAAAGGGCAAGTTGAAAAATTATTTGATACTGTAAAAACAGGACGTAATATTGGGATTGCGTTAATTGCAGGTCTTTTATTCACAGCGATGTTCTTAATCTCTAATACAATTAAAATTACAATTTATGCTCGTAGTACAGAAATCGAAATTATGAAGCTGGTAGGTGCAACAAACTGGTTTATTCGTTGGCCGTTCTTATTAGAGGGATTATTCCTAGGAGTATTAGGATCAATTATTCCAATTGGCCTAATTCTAGTTACGTATAATTCACTACAAAGTGTGTTTAATGAAAAACTTGGCGGAACAATTTTCGAACTTCTACCATACAGTCCTTTCGTATTCCAATTAGCAGGTTTATTAGTGTTAATCGGGGCTTTAATCGGTATGTGGGGAAGTGTAATGTCAATTCGTCGCTTCTTAAAAGTATAAAAAGTTGCAAACATAATTCGTACAAGCTTATCATATAGTAGAAATAGGTAAAGGCATCACACACTGTGTGATGCCTTTTGCTACACCACCTGTGTGTTTTGGAAAGGGGAATTCCGCATTGAAACGTAGAGTTGCAATTATTGGAATGGTTGTTGCATTTTTAATTGGTGCTGGCGGAATGTTTGCAGGTATGTCTTTATTTGGGGTTAACCCAGCAGAAGTAACGCAAACAATTTCGAGTGGAAACGCTAGCACCGCGCAAGGGAATTTGGCAAAAATTAATGAGGCGTATGCACTAATTGATTCACGTTATGTGGAAGACGTGAAGGATGACAAGTTAGTCGAAGGTGCAATACAAGGCATGTTGTCTACGCTGAAGGACCCTTATTCCACGTATATGGATAAAGAAACGGCTAAACAGTTTAGTGAATCACTTGATCCTGAGTTAGAGGGGATTGGGGCTGAGGTGAACAAAACAGACGGTAAGCTTATTATCGTATCTCCAATTAAAGGCTCACCAGCAGAAAAGATTGGAATTAAACCGAATGACCAAATTTTATCTGTAGATGGAAATAGTGTGAAAGATTTATCACGTGAAGAAGCGGTATTAAAGATTCGTGGTAAAAAAGGAACGACTGTCGCAATTGAAATTAAGCGTGCAGGAGTAGCTGATCCGATTGTATTTAAAATTAAACGTGAAAAAATTCCAATCTTCACAGTGTTTAGTTCTGTGAAACAAGAGAGTGGAAAAGATATCGGTTATATGCAAATCACTTCTTTTGCTGAAAATACGGCGAAAGAATTTAAGGATCAGTTAAAAGAGTTAGAGAAGAAAAATATCAAAGGCTTAGTTATTGACGTGCGTGGTAATCCTGGTGGCTACTTAAATAGTGTAGAAGAGATACTAGGGGAAATAATGACGGATAAAAAGCCGATGCTACAAGTAGAGCAACGAAATGGTGAGAAAAAGAAATTCTCTACGGAACTGAAGGAGAAAAAGCCATATCCAATTTCAGTATTAATTGATAACGGAAGTGCTTCTGCTTCAGAGATTTTAGCGGGTGCGCTAAAAGAGGGAGAAGGATACGATTTAATTGGTGAAAAAACGTTTGGTAAAGGTACCGTGCAGCAAGCCGTTCCATTTAAAGATGGCAGCAACATTAAATTAACGATGTTTAAATGGTTAACACCGGATGGAAACTGGATTCATAAAAAAGGAATCGCGCCTACAGTAGAAGTGAAGCAACCAGATTATTATCATGCGACACCAATTCAAATTGAAAAAACACTTTCATACAATTCAAATGATGTGCAAGTAAAGCACGCACAAGAAATGCTTAAGAGCCTAGGATATGTACCGGGGCGTGAAGATGGATACTTTAGTAAAGAGACAGAATCAGCGCTGAAAGCATTCCAAAATGCGAATGAGATGGAAGCGACAGGGCAGCTGGATAAAAAGACAGCTGAGGCGATTCAAACGAAAATTATTGAAAAAATCCGTTCTGGAGAAAATGATTTACAATTACAGTCCGCATTAAAATTAATAGCGAAATAAAAAATACAGGCAGTTTGCTGCCTGTATTTTTTTGTGTTAAACAAACGTTTGTCCAGTTATGATAATATAAAAAGAAAGAATGATATAAATGGTGGTGAATGGGTTCGTGGAGGCATGGATTTTTGAAATAATGCGGGCAGTTGGACGTTTTTTCTTACACCCTGCTGTCTATGTATTTTTAATAAGTAGTATCTTCGTTGGATACTTACGTATGTTACGAGAACGAAAGGATTTCTCCTTTAAAGTTTATGATATTTGGTTTGAACTGCGAACATCTCTATTTGCGGGAGTTGGATACGGATTAATCGTATCTATTATTACAATTGGACTTGGCCTTGTCGTTTCTAAAGCGAGCTTATGGGTCATCTTACTTTGGACGTTATTATTTGGATTAACTGCTATGTATCGATATTTATCAGCAGCTTATACGCTTAGTATCGCGATTGTATGTGTTCTATTATCTTCTAAGCTACCAGTTTCCTTCTTACAGCTTGGAGAGGGGGAAGAGAGTACAATCGTATCCCTTACTATTTTACTAGGCGTCATGCTCGTTGTAGAGGGCTTGTTGATTTCTAAAAATGCAGTAGGATATTCGACACCGAAGATTAGGAAGGGGAAGCGTGGGTTAAAGATTGGTTTACACGAATCAAAGCGTTTAT
>NZ_JAKUFT010000090.1:0-17757 GCF_022663605.1 Bacillus cereus group sp. BfR-BA-01379 | reverse complement strand
TCGAACTGTTCGTTTGCGTACAATCGATTTGAATATGACCACCTTCATTCGTATACTTCATCGCATTGTCTAACAATATGACCATCATTTGATGAATTCTCTCTCTATCACCCATAAATGATATACCATGCTCTACTTTTAATATCATCTCTTTTTCTTGATAAGAAGCAATCTCCTTATATGGATCTACTATTTCTTCTAACAATGTATCCATTTCAAATGTTTTCTTATCCATCTCAATTTGATTAGAATCCGAACGTGCTAACAATAATAAATTAGCTACAAGCTTAGATAACCGTCTACACTCCTTTGAAATCGTAGAAATATCCATCGCTTTTTCTTCTATTGTCGCAGATGGTGACTGAAATAATATATCTGTTTTGGATTGAATAACCGCAAGCGGTGTCCTTAATTCATGCGATGCGTCCGAAACGAATTGTTGCTGCTTTTCCCATGAATTTTGAATGGGTACGAGTGCCTTGCCAGCTAAGAAAAAGCCGATTCCTATTGCAAATAGGCTTCCTACACTACAACCTATAACAAGAATTAAAAATAAAGTATTTAACATCTCTTCTTCAGCTGTTGTATCGCGTACAATTTGAACTATTTTCCCATCTTCTTTAAACGCAAAGGTTCTAAAATATCGTCCTTGCACTTCAATATCTTGCAAATCCCCTAACTTCTTTGGAAAAAACTGATCCAAATTCCCTTCAAAGCTAGAACGAAATTTATGGTTATCTCCCTCTATCTCTACTACTTTCCCATTCCAAGTTATTTTAGTTACCCGTGGATCTCCAATTTTAATGTTCTCCATACGTTTTCTTGGTAATATTTTAGCATCTAATTTTTTTCCAAACTGAGCCATCATTTTTATAGATTGATCCATTTCATTATAAATACGCTTATATGTGTACGAATAAATAATACTACCTAATACACCTATCAAAATGATAAATACTAATGAATTCAATATAGTCAATCGAATGCGCGTCTTCTGAAACATACTTCCCTTTTTCATTGTTCTTTTAATATATACCCAATACCTCGAACGGTTTGAATATCTTTCTGATAACCGAATGGCTCTAATTTTTTACGTAAATGATGGACATATACTTCTACAATTGCTACTGTCGTATCTGAATCAAATCCCCAAACACGATCAAAAATTTGTTCACGCATTAAAATTTTACCGCTATTTTGAACAAGGTACTCGAGAAGCTCATATTGTTTTAATGTTAGCTTAATACCTTGCCCATCTACTTGAACATCTTTATCTTTTCCGAACAGTTCAATCCCTTTATATCGAATGGTCTGCTTTGTTGTTAGACTACCGCTTCGTCGTAACAAAGCGCGAATTCTCGCCTTTAATTCTGGGGCCTGAAACGGCTTAACGATATAGTCATCCCCGCCAAAATCTAACCCTTTCACTCGATCCTCTAAAGAATCTCTCGCTGTCAAAAATAAGACAGGTGTTTCAATCTTTTCATCACGTATTTTTTGAATTACTTCAAAACCATCCATTTCTGGCATCATCACATCAAGCAAAATGGCATCATATATATTTTGTAACGCTAGAAATAATCCCTCTTCTCCATTCAATGCTGTATCTACTTCAAATTCATCGCGTAATATTTGGACAATAGACTCTAATAACGAAGCATTATCTTCTACTACGAGTAAGCGCATATTCTCACCTTCCACCATAGGGTTCAATTCTATTTACTTCATAACAAAAGAATGTAGTCACATTATGTAATTTCATTTTTAACTATTTCCTTCTGAAGTTTTGCTTTATATAAAGTTTTATTATAAAAGCTTTGTCTTAAATTTAGCTTAATAAAAAATTGAAAGAAATAAGATTCCTCTTATCTCTTTCAATTTTTTATTACATATACCTTTTTACTCGGCAACTCCAAACAATTTAGCTGACCACCATACACAGCTCCACCATCAATTCCAATAATACGATTACTACCAAAATATACTCCGCAATCCTCACTACCATGAAGCGTTTTTGTTTCCGTATGACCAAATACAACAACCTTTTCCCCGCTATATCCATTATGAAATTCATTACGGATCCACATTAACGTGTATGGTTCAGATTCAGAAACTCGTTTCATTGGCTCAACACCAGCATGTACAAATATATATTCTTCTGTTTCAATGTAATGATCTAATTCTTGAATAAACTTTACATGTTCATCTAATACACGAGATTGTAAAATCGGTTTTTGAAAATCTCCCTCATTAACCATAATATCTTCTTCTACAAAGCCATAGCTATATAAAGTCTTATCTCCACCATTCCTTTTTACCCAATGATTCCATGAACGTTCCTCATCAGTCGTTAACGCCTTAATCATCATATCTTCATGATTTCCTTTTAAAACAAAGGCACCTTCTTCTTTTAAATCTTTTACCTTTTCAATTACAGCACGCGCATTTTGACCACGATCTACATAATCACCTAATAAAATTAATTGATCCTGTCTTGCATCGTATTGAGCTTCTTCTAATAACTGTTCAAACTTTTCTATTTCTCCATGAATATCACTAATAACAAGAATTCTTTTCATATTATCCCCTTCTTTCTAAGGCACTCTCTTTCTAATTATAGTTCAAAACAACAAAGATTTCTGAACTCAACTTCATTACAAATAAAACGCTTATCCTTACAACAATGTAAGTCTCTTGTCATCCAATTCGATAGTTGCAAGTGTAATATTTCCTTATACTAAAAGTAAGAAATGAAACAAAGAACAAGGAGAGATGAGAAATGAAAAAAGTGATAGAAGTTGTAGTAGCAGTGGCAGAGGTTTTCGTAAATGGCAAACAAGTTGCAATGGAGTTAAACAAATAATGAAAAGGACAAAATTCACTCTAGACCCTTTACTCATATAAAAGAGATAAGACTTCTTCATTTTTTTGATCCCTTATCTCCTTGAAAAAAGCCGTATCCTTTTTCGGATACGGCTTTTTCTTATTTTTGACTCGTACGAGTTGAAATACTAATTGCTCTATCTGTTGCTTTTGCAGCTTCATCTAACGCTTCTTTACTATTCTTTCCGTCATACATTGCTTCTAGTGCTTTTACAACTGCATCTCGTGATTCTGGGAATACACTAATTAATGCTCCTTGAGTTGCTGGAGATTGCTTAGTCGCTTGTAATTGTTCCACCGTTACTTTTAACTGTGGATATTTTTCATATTGTTCTTTTACTAACGGTTCATTGTATGCATCTGGATTAATAGAGAAATAGCCTGTTGCAGTATGCCATTTTGCTTGTACATCTGGCTTCGTTAAATATTTCATGAAGTCCCAAGCACCTTGTTGTGTTTCTTCTGAAACCATATTCGTCATCCATAATGATGCTCCACCAATAACAACACCATTTTGTTTCGAATCCTCTGGATACGGAATATACGACACGCCTACATTAAACTTAGATGCATCAATTAAGTCGCGAACACCAGCTGAAGAATCTAAATACATAGCAACTTGTCCGGACTGGAACGCGGCACGAATATCATCCCAACTTGCTCCATACTTTCCAAGTGCACCAGCTTTATTCAATTCATCTAACATTCCAAATACTTTTTGTCCTTCTTTACCGTTAAATACCGCTTTCTTTGCAGCATCTTTACGACCATTTTCATTATCTACATATAAAGCGCCTTGTGTCGCTAACAATTCTTCAAAAAACCAACCATAATTCAGCATTGAGAATCCATATTGTTTTACATTTCCGCCCTCTTTAATCGTTAACTTTTTCGCTGCTTCTTGTAATTCCGCATACGTTTTCGGAGCCTTCTCTGGATCTAAGCCCGCCTTTGCAAAAGCATCTTTATTATAAATTAATACTGGTGTAGATGAATTAAATGGCATAGAATACATTTTTCCATCAACTGAATAATAATTTGTAATTGCTTTTTCCAATTTTGAAGTATCATACTTATCTTTTTTTATCCAACTATCAATTGGTGTAACCTTTTTGCTATCAATCATATATTTTGTTGTAATTTCACTCGACTGAACAAGAGCTGGCGCTTCTTTAGTAGCAGACATCGTTCTAAATTTCGTTAAAGACTCTTCATATGTCCCTTGGAACTCTGGCTTTATCTCGTATTTATTTTGTGACTTATTATAGTCTGCAACAAGCCCCTCTAATACACCTTGTGTTTTTCCACCCATCGCGTGCCAGAAACGAATTACAGTTTTATCACCATTTTTTTCAACTGGTGCTACCTTTGCCTGTGCTTCAGCTTTCCCCTCCGTTTTACTATTTGAACAAGCGGCACTAGATAATGCCATTGTTGCTGCCATTAATAGAACAGCACCTTTTTTAACTAAATTCATTTTACATTCACCTTCTCTTCGTTATTTAATTGCACCTTTTGTTAACCCTTGTTGTAATTGCTTTTGCCCTACAAATAGTAAAATCAATGTTGGAATTACAATAACCGTAACACCGGCCATTACACTTCCCCAATCAGTTGCAACTTCTTGAGACTGAAGCTGCTTTATACCAATTTGGACTGTTCTCACTTTTTCATCGGTGGTCACTAAGAGTGGCCATAAGTACATATTCCATGTGGTTAAAAAGCTATATACTCCAAGCGTAATAAAACTCGTTTTACAATATGGAATTACGACGCTAAATAAAAACTTTACATTTCCAATTCCTTCAATAAAAGCAGCTTCTTTCAGTTCATTCGGAAGCGTCATAAAATGTTGACGTAGTAAGAAAATACCGAAAGCTGTTGCAAAAAACGGCACTGTCATCCCCGCAAAACTATTGATCCAACCAAAGTTTTGAATCGTTAAAAAGTTAGGTACCATCGTCGCTTCCCACGGAATAAGCATCGTTGAAATAAACAGGAAGAAAATAAGATTTCTTCCTTTAAACTGAAGAAAGACGAAAGCATAAGCCGCTAAACTTGATACAATAAGTTGTCCAATCATAACGACTGTTGATACGATTAAACTGTTATATAGGTATGTAAAAAGCGGTACTTTTTGAAAAATATTAATAAAATTATCAAAAGTAAATTGAGTCGGAAATAACCTTCTCATTTGAATATCATCTGGTGTCATAAAGCTTATTAAAAATGCATAGAGTACAGGAAAAAACACCATTACTGCACTAATAATGAGCAGCATGTATAATAGAAAATTTTGTTTCCACTGTTTAGCGATCATTTATAATGCACCTTTCTCTCAGCAAACTTGAATTGAAGTAATGTAGCAATGAAAATGAAAATAAATAATACCATCGCTTGTGCACTTGCTGTTCCAAATTGATGATTCACAAATGCCTCTTTATAAATCGAATATACAATTAAATTCGTTGCATCATTTGGCCCGCCGTGCGTTAAAATATCAATTTGTCCAAAGCTTTGGAACGCACTAATTAGCGTTACTGTTACGATAAAGAATAAAGTAGGTGATAACATCGGTAATGTAACACGGCGAAGCTTATGTAAATAGCTAGCACCATCTATAGATGCACTCTCATATAAAGACGTATCAATATTTTGTAAACCACCTAATATAACTAAAAATGCAAATCCTGTATTCACCCAAACCGTTGTAACCGATACAGAGAACAATGCCCAATCTGGACTCGTTAACCATGCGATTGCAGGTAGATTCATAGAGGCTAATATATTATTAAATAACCCGACACTTGGATGAAACAAAAATAGCCAAATCACTGCACTAGCAGCTACTGATATTCCCATAGTGGAAGAAAATAATACACGGAATAACCCAATACCTCTTACTTTTCCATTTGCAATCAATGCAAGAAGTAAAGCGAGTATAATACTCGTAGGCACTGTATATACAACAAATAATAAAGTTGACTTTATGCTTTTGTAGAAAGCAGGATCAGAAAATAAGTATTGATAATTTTCTAAGCCAACAAAAAGATTAGCTTCTCCATGTATATCCGTTAAATAAAAGCTATAGTAAATCGTCCTAAATAATGGATAAAACAGAAAAATCGAAAACAGTAAAATAGATGGTGCCAAAAACAATAATCCTATTCTTAAATCTTTCGTTCTACTCCATAAATTCTTCTTTTTTGCCACTTTTACTTGGGCTGGTAACTTGCCTACTTCAATCATTATTTCGCCACCACTTTCAACTCTTCTTCAGCTACCACTTTTAACCGTTCATTCGTATTTTGATGAAAGAAGCATAACTTTTCTTGCGAGAATAATAATTTTACTTTGTCACCTTTGTTCAGGAGTAGCTGTCCAATGACTTTCGCACTCCAAGTTGTTCCATTTACCACGAAATTTAATATAGATTCATTCCCTAATACTTCTACAGATTGTAGCGTAACTTCTTGCCCTCCCTCAGACAGTTCAATATGTTCAGGTCGCATACCTATTCGAATTGTTCCTTCTGGTAGTTGCTTTAATCGTCCATTAGATAATGGAATTTGCAAATGTCCTATATGTAATACGCCTTTTTCTTTGTCCACTTCTCCATCATTTATATTCATCGAAGGAGACCCTATAAAGCTTGCAACAAATTCATTCGCTGGTTCATTATATATATCAAGCGGTGTTCCAACTTGCTGTATGCTTCCTTTATTTAAGACCATGATACGATCTCCCATAGTCATCGCTTCTATTTGATCGTGAGTAACATAAATCATTGTAATTCCTAGACGTTGCTGAATTTCTCTAATTTCAATCCTCATTTGCGCACGTAATTTCGCATCTAAATTTGAAAGTGGTTCATCCATTAAACAGATCGGCGCTTGACTAACGATCGCCCTAGCAAGTGCAACACGCTGTCTTTGTCCCCCTGATAACTGTCCTGGCTTCATTTTCACATACTCTTTCAGTCCTACCATTTCAATTGCTTCCATTAATCGCTTTTGTCGCTCTTCTTTTTGTACTTTTCTTACCTTAAGTCCGAATACAATGTTTTCTTCTACAGATAAGTGTGGATATAGTGCATAATTTTGAAATACCATTGATAGATTACGGTATTTCGGCTCTAAATCATTTGCAACATGTTCATTAATAATTAAATCTCCCGAAGAAATCTCTTCTAAACCAGCAATCATTCGTAATAGTGTACTTTTCCCACATCCTGAAGGTCCAACTAAAACAAAAAACTCGCCCTTTTTAATGTGAACCGATACACCTTTAACCGCTGTCTCTTCCGCATTTTTATACACCTTTGAAACATTGTTCAATTCAATCACAAGGTTGCACTCCTTTTTTCTTCTTGTATCCATACTTCATAATGACTCGTTGAAATCGCACTTGCTCCTGCACGAATAGCAATTTCCGCATCTTCTCGTGTTTGAATCAGTCCGCCTGCAATAATAGGAAATTCTATTTCCTCTGCTAACTGCTTAATAATGGAAGGCATAATACCAGGCATAATCTCTACCGCATTCGGTTTAGTCGTTTTACAATTCTCAATTGATTTTGTAAGAGATAAAGTATCAACAATAAAAATGCGTTGAATCGTTTTTAATCCAACTTTATTAGCATTCCGAATTGTCGAACCTTTTGTCGAAATAATACCTTGCGCCCCGATAACATCTTGAATATACAAAAGAGCTTCCTCTGTATTTGTATTTAAACCTTGTATAAAATCACAATGAAGAAATACATCATGTCCATGCTTCTGTAATTCATATACACGCTCTGGTAACTCCAGCATTGAACCAGTCATAAGAAAAACTGTTTTCGGTAATTTTTTGTATGTTTTGTACCCTTTCCAATCTTTTATCATTGCAATATAAGGCTCTTTAAACATTCGTTCCACCTAGCTTTTCTATTTTTATCCAAACTAAAAACACCTACTTACATAGAACACCTTTCTCCTTATTTGAACTCTAGGAAATAGAGCACACCTAAGAAAGTGGCACGTTATATGTAAGCGGGTGTTCTCAAATGTTCTCTACCCTAGTTATTCTGTTACCTTTACTATATTACGCATTTATTAAGTCAGTTTTGATAGATTGTTAATTAGGTGTTAATCGAATGTTAATATTCACCATATTTTTTTAACAATAATCTAAATATACGAATGAATCCCAGCAGCAAACAACTATTTTTAAAATTTAAGTGATATGCAAATTCATTCCATAGTTAATCAGTTTTAGTTTTCTCGCAACTGCTTGTGAAGCATAATTATCCCAAGAAGTACTATAAAGTGGAATGCGTTTTTCTTCTTGTATTGATATCGCCCAGGCTGTAACAACATCAGCACCATATCCATTCCCTTGAAACTCCGCTAAAGTTTCCACACTCGCCTCAGCAGCTACAGGCGTACTCCTAGCACTGCAACATATAGAAACTACCGTTTCATTTTTTACAATTGCAAAGTAAGGTTGCCTCCACTCCATCTGTTCTATTAGATTAGGAAAATTTTCTCGCAAAAGCTCTTTATTCTTCTCTGTTATCTGTATTGTTCTAGTTGGCTTATGTAAATTATTAGAGAACATGAAAGCAGGGCCCATCCAAATATTTTTTACTGTTCTTTCTTCATTTAATACATCAATGATCTTAGCTAATTCTATATGATTTGAAGGTTCTCGAATTAATTTCTCAATCTGACCTACCGTTTCATCATCCAGATCACAATGATATCTCGTTATACTACCTTCACGAGTTCCGCCAAGAAAAAAGCGTGGTGCTTTTGGATTTCCTTGTTCATTTACATATTTCATTTTTCCTACTTGATTATGAACAAATAAAACCTCTACCTGAGTTGCTATTAAATCAAGTTCTGAGAGCCTCATTTATATCCTCCTTAGTTACTCCATATACCATTCATAATCTATTTTTCATGCCCAAAATAAAAATCCCATTCAAATACACATTACTGAATCCATCATACGAAATGACTTCTTCATCCTGTCTATCTAAATGGGATTATTTCATACTTATTATTCCACCGGTTGTGGTTGTGGCTGTACGACTTCATTCGCTCCAGCTACCCTCAACATATTTGCAATATCTTTAAAACCTCTTTTTTCAGCATATTGCAGTGGCGTAATATTTTCCTTATTGGCCATATTTACATCTGCCCCGTGGTCAATAAGCATTTGAATTACTTTCTTATGGCTTTCACTACCATTTCCTAATACGATTGCTTCTACTAAAGCTGTTCCACCACGATCATTTCTATAATTCACATCAATATCCGTATGCTCTAATAACTCTTTTACGACCTCTACGTGGCCACGTTCAGATGCAGAAATGAGTGCTGTTCCACCCGATTTAGTAATTTCTTTCGTATTAACCCCTGCATTAATTAATAGCTTTACAATGTCTGTATAACCTTCTCTACTGGCATAAAGAAATGGATTACTTTGTTTCTCATCTTTACTTTCAATATTAGCCCCCGCACCAATTAATGCTTTAACTGTCTCTACATGATTTTGATACGTTGCTGCAAGGATAGGCGTTTCTCCGTTGTCACCTTCTACGTTTATATTGGCTCCATCTTGAATCAGCTTCATAGCTGTTTCTGTGTCTCCAAGCGTCGCAGAAAGTAGCAACTGTTTGTCCATTAAATTTATACTTTTTTCTTCTTTAGGTTCTTCCTGTTCTTTATGCTTTTCTTTTTTCTTTTCGTTTTTCACATGAACCGGTTTCGATTCTGGCTCCTCTTGCTTATCGCAAGCCACTACCGTCATTAAAAGTCCTAATAACATACATAATAAAATTTTTTGTTTTCTCACAACTACAGCTCCTATGAAAGATAATGTTTTCTTAACCATTCCTCCATCACATACAATAACTCTTCTTGAGTACATTTATCCATAAGCCCTTTATATTCCTTCTTTAATCGGATTATCCAAACTTATACCTAAGTTTCTCAACCTATATTAGCGCAGCAATTAGTTTAGCACGATTTTACCGCATTTGTATACATTTCTACAAAGTACATACATGATTGCTTTAGGTTACTATATTCCATTGTAACCGTTCTTCTAAAAATTTTACACCTTTTCTATATTTGCACTTGAGTAATACTAAAAAAAGACAACTATATAGTTGTCTTTTTTTAGTATTAATGATGCCCACCGTGATTTCCCGTTTTCGGTTTCCCCATCATCTCTTTATTCATTTCCCATTTATGCTCTGCTAGCTCTTTATATGAAAGAACTTTCCCTTTATAGTTAGACACAAAATTCTCTGCATCCTTTTTATTTTCAAATGAAATGACATTATAAGCCATCGGTGTCGTTATTGTTTTATCATATACGTAAGTCGCATCTTCTAATGGAATCCATTCTTTCGAATCATAATCGCGAACAAATTTTTCTTTCGTCTTTTCACCTGGATTAATCTCCATCCATTTATACATACAACCGATATCATCAAACTTTAACGCTTTTCCATTTTCTAAAATAACTTCTGTTGCAAATTGATTATCCATTACCCCAATTTGGCAAATATCACATTTATCATGTTTCTCATCAATTGCCACAGCCTCTACTTGTTTCTTACCACATCCTACTATTGTAAAGACAAAAAATAAGCATATAACAAACATCACATACTTTGTTCTCATTTCATTTCCTCCCTAACCGTATCTTCCACTAGGAGAATATCAAAAACTTGTGTGAGATTTGTGAAAAAACAATGTTCTTTTTGTAATATATGGAACAAAAAAGATGTGTAGTCATATCTACACATCTCTCATCATTCACAACCTGTAATTAATAAATCATCTTCTAACTTAACTAATAATGTATCTGTATTAATTTGCTGTCCAACAACTACATTTACTAACCTTATATTTCCACTGATACCGATCGCAACTTTTTCAAGTTCACCGTTATTTTTTCGGATCATCATTAATTTTTCCCACTCATATACGTAAGAAGATTCTTTAACAAAAATCTCTTCTACTTTTCCTTCATAAGAACTATAAATCTCTTCCATTCTCGTTTTCATATAAAATCTACTCCCTATTTCACACTTCAATATTTTCATCTTATTCTACCATTCTTACGGAGAGCAGCTTACTTTTTAAAAATTCAAATTAACTCCCGTGAACAAAATGACCAAAATAAAAATTATGCTTCTAATGATGTTATTTTTCAAATTATTTACCATTTGAATGATTGATTTTATGATAAACAAAAAACATTTTTTCTGAATTTTCATTACATTTTGAAAGCGCAATCATTTTGGAGGGGGAGATTACATGTTAGCACTACTTGGATTTGCGATGGTATTTGTCTTTATGTTTTTAATTATGACGAAACGTATGTCGGCACTAGTAGCATTAATATTAATTCCAATTACTTTCGCATTAATTGGCGGTTTTTATGCAAATATGGGACCTATGATGTTAGAAGGGATTCAAAAACTAGCGCCTACTGGTATTATGCTTATGTTTGCTATTTTGTATTTTGGAATTATGATTGATAGTGGTTTATTCGATCCTGTCATTAGTAGGATTTTAAAATTTGTAAAAGGAGATCCTTTAAAAATTGTTGTTGGTACAGCAATTCTTACTATTATCGTTTCATTAGATGGGGATGGAACAACAACGTATATGATTACTGTTTCTGCAATGTACCCACTATATAAACGCCTTGGAATGAATCCACTTATATTAGCTGGGGTTGTTATGTTAGGGGCAGGAGTAACAAATCTTACACCGTGGGGCGGACCGACAGCTCGGGTTATGAGTGCTCTTGGACTAGACGCATCAGAACTCTTTACACCACTTATACCAGGAATGATCGCTGGTGCAATTTGGGTCGTTTTCGTTGCTTACTATCTTGGCAAAAAAGAAAGAAAACGTTTAGGCATTATGGATGTACAATATTTAAAACAAATGCAAACGATGGATGAGCAAGCTGCCACAGTAGAAGCTGCCGTTCATAAACGCCCTAAGCTTCTATGGATTAACTTTTTATTAACTGTTACCTTACTTGTTTTCCTTATACTAGAAGTTATGCCGTTACCTGTTTTATTTACAATTGCTTTCGCGATTGCTGTTATGCTTAACTATCCGAACTTAGAACAACAGAAAGAACGTATTGCTTCTCACGCAGGAAACGTATTAGCGGTTGTTTCTCTCGTATTTGCCGCTGGAATTTTCACTGGTATTTTATCAGGAACAAAAATGGTAGATGCAATGGCTCAAAGTGTAGTCACTCTTATACCAGACGCTCTTGGACCACAACTACCAATTATTACAGCTCTTCTTAGTATGCCGTTCACATTTTTCATGTCTAATGATGCATTTTACTTCGGCGTATTACCTATTTTAACGAAAGCTGCCGCTGCTTACGGAATTAGTGCAGCCGAAATGGGACGTGCTTCTTTACTTGGTCAACCTGTTCACTTATTAAGCCCTCTTGTCGCATCCACTTATTTATTAGTCGGAATGGCCAAAGTTGATTTTGGTGAACATCAACGCTTCACTTTATTGTGGGCAGTTGGAACAACAATGGTGATGTTGATTACTGGAATTGTAATTGGGATTATTCCAATATAAGATAAAAAAGAGTAGAGGACATATATCCTCTACTCTTTTTCTATTATGAAGAAACAAGAAAATACCGTCTCTCCGGTCTCCCTACACTCCCATATGTAAGCTCCGCATAAACTCTCTTTCCAGATATTAAATACTCTAAATAACGCCTCGCTGTTGACCTGCTTACTCCTACCATTGTACTTAACACTTCTGCTGTAATTCCTTCTTCATTCACTATTAACATATGCTTTTTTATTTTTGCTAAAGTTAAAGGATCGATCCCTTTCGGCGCATATTCTATTTCAGTTCCTTTTACGCCTCTTTGAGACCATAAATGTTCTATTTGTTCTGTAGATAATTGATTATTTTTCTTCAACTGCACAATCTTTTTTTGATAACTTTCCAAACTGGCCTTAAATCGATCAAACATAAGTGGCTTTACGATATAATCTGTTACTCCGCCTCGTAAAGCGTGCCTCACTACATCTGTTTCCGATGCAGCTGTAATCATAATAATATCTGTATCATGTAAATTATGCCTAATATATGTGACAAGTTCCGTTCCTTGCATATCAGGTAAATACACATCTAATAAAACGAGCTGCGGCTTCACAAGATCTAGCCATTCTTTCGCTTGTTCTCCAGTCGTTGCTGTTCCAATTACTTTAAAGCCCCCAACCTTTTCAGTAAAACGACGATGAATGTCCGCAATTCGAATATCATCTTCTACAATCAATACTTCAATCTCCTCACCCATTACAATTCGCCTCTCTCTTTTGGTAATGCGATAATAAATAATGCACCACCTAAATCCCCTTTTTCGATTGCAATACTTCCATTTAAATCTTCTACTAGCTCTTTCACTTTTGCTAATCCATAACCTCGCTTCCCGCCTTCTTTCGTCGAGAAGCCTTTATAGAATATACTAGTAATGACTTCATCATGGATCCCCTGTCCTGAATCTTCCACTTCAATTACTATTTCTTCTCCAATATCAGTTACAAACATTCTTACCTTCTTATCATTCTCTTCATTTCTCTCAATTGCTTCAAATGCATTCGTAATTAAATTTCCTAAAATAGAAACGACATAATTACTCTCAATGTGCGGACTTAATTTATCTAAGCTACTTTCTCGATCTAGCATGAAATCAATCTTTAACTCTCGCGCTCTATTATAGAATCCAATTAAAATCCCACCTAACCACGGATTTTGAATGCGCTTCATAATAAATTGAACAAAATCTTGATATACCGCTGTTTCCTTATGAATAAGCTCTAAAGCATCCTCATATGATTCTAACTGAATAAGACCTGAAAGCGTATACAACAAATTGTTATATTCATGTGTTTGCGCTCGTAATGCCTCTGTATATTGCTTCGTCTGAGATAATTCTGCTGTTAATTGATCCATTTCAGATTTCAAACGTAAGCTCGATACAACGCCAGTTACTTTATTCTTTACTTTAATAGGTAGACGGTTCGCAATCACAGCCTGCCCTTTTATATTTAATTGACGATCAAACTGTTCTTCACCAGTTTGAAATACATCTAGTATTGTTGAATTAGGAATTACATTTAAAATAAATTCTCCAATAATATTTCGTTGTTTATCTAGCGAAAGAATATCATAAGCCGCTTGGTTGACTAAACTAATCATGCCATTTTGATCAATAACAATAATCCCTTCACGTACAGATTGAATCACTGTACTATGCTCTTCGTATAAAGATGAAATTTCTTCTGGCTCCATCCCAAACATCATTCTTTTTATACTTCCCGCTAAATATATAGAGCCAATTATTCCAATTAAAAGACCGATTATTGTAATCCAAAATACGCGCTTTCCATACACTTCTACGGCTCCATGAATATCATCCATTGAAAATCCAACAGACACCACGCCAATAATTTCATTTTCCTGATTACGGATTGGAACTTTTCCACGTAATGAAGGGCCTAATGATCCAGTTGCTCTCGAAACATACGATTTCCCTTCTAATAGAACCCCTTCGTTATCTCCACCAACCATTTCTTCTCCTATTTTATCTCGCTTAGGATGTGCATATCGAATCCCCTCTTTGTTTCCAACTACAATAAAATCAGCATCTGTATCAATTCGAATTTTTTCTGCAATTGGCTGAATAATAGAAGCTGGATTTTCTTTTTGAAAAGCTTCCGTTATTTCAGGTATAGCAGCAACTGTTTTCGCAACATGCAAAGCCCGTTTACCAATTTGCTCTTCTACCGTTTCAGACAATATGTAATAAAATAAATAACTTGTTAGTAGAAGTACGACTAGAATAAGTGTACTAATTGTTAATGTAATTCTCGGTTGCAGTTTTAACTTTTTAAATTTCAAAACCATTCCCCTAACATAATTAAAGATGGAATTTAAAGAATTTACAGTCTTTTATAATTACACCTAATCATAACACGATTACTCTATATTTCTTTATTTTTATCTTCATAAAAAAAGAAACGAAGTACAATTAATACCTCGTTTCTTAACATTTTTTATTACACTTTAAATTTTCCAATCATCTCTTGTAATTCTTCTGCCATTTGCGATAAATGAACTGCTGCTGCATTGATTTCATCTACTGAAGCTAATTGTTCTTCTGAAGAACCAGCAATATTTTGAACGCTTGCTGCATTTTCTTCAATCGTAGCTGCAATTTCATTAATAGATGCACTAACTTGTTTTGCATCTACTGTCATTTGTTTCGCTACTTCTACCATACTATCAATTTGTACAACTGTATCATCTGTAGACTTCAATATTTCAGCAAAGCTTTGCTTCGTTTCATTTGCAACTACAAGTCCTGATTGTACTTCTGTTCCAACTTGCTTCATAGAGCTTACTGTCTCTTTTATGTCAAATTGTATCTCTTTTACTAGTTTTCCAATTTCCGTAGAAGACTGTCCTGATTGTTCTGCTAACTTTCGCACTTCATCTGCTACAATTGCAAATCCTCTTCCTTGCTCTCCAGCTCTCGCAGCCTCAATTGCAGCATTTAATGCTAGTAAATTTGTCTGCTCTGCAATATGTTGAATCACCTCAAGAATCGCTCCAATTTGTTTCGATTTATCATCTAACAACACAATAACTTTATCTGATTGTGAAACAGACTCATGGATTAATTGCATTTGATTCACAGTTTGTGCAACTAACTTCCCACCATCTTCAGCCTTTTTCTTCGTATACATAGATGCTGTGGATACTAATGAAGAACTATCTGCAACACGCTGAATTCCTTCTGTAACTTCTTCTAATAACGTTGCGCCTTCTTCAACTTCTTTCGTTTGTATTTCCGCTCCACTCGACACTTGCTCTATCGCTTGTGTAATTTGTTCCGTCGCTTCACTCGTCTGCTTCATACTAGCTGTTAATTCTTCTGAAGATGCCGCTACATGACTTGCTGAAGTATTTATGTTGGAAATAACCTTCTGTAATGATGCTGCCATCTCGTTAAAACTTTCTCCTAGCTGTCCAATTTCATCCCTAGAATGAACTGTAATGGATTCTGTTAAATCGCCTTCACTAATTTTTTTCGATGATATAACAAGTTGTTTTAACGGATTAATAATAGAAGCAATGATGAAGTAAATTAAAATCCCACCAATTATTAATGAAATGCCAATAACAGTTATCGTTTTATAGAAAATAGGTTCAGCTGCTTCAATAATTTCTTTTGAAGGCATAATTCCTGCTATTTTCCATCCAGTTATTTTATTTGTTTTAAAAGTGATATGGCGCTCTTCACCATCTAATGTGAAATTAAAATCACCTATTTCTTGTTTATACAACTTTTTTTCAAGCTTCTCTTCTACCTTATCCCCTGGCTTCATCGTTGGATGCGCTACTACATTTTTATCTTGATCAAAAATTGCTACATATCCACTTTTACCGATATTGACCATCTTCGAAGTGTTTACGATATCATTAATAATTAAATCAATACCGAGAACACCGCTCTTATCATCATTTTGTTTTGCTATTGTAATAACAATATTTCCTGTCGTTTTTGATTTATATGGAGCTGTAATAATTACTTCTCCACTTTTTTTCGCTGCCTCTTTATACCAATCTCTTTCTGTAGGATTATATCCTTCTGGCATTTGAATAGACGGTGATTGAATAAACTGCCCATTGCTGGTTCCAGTATAGATGGCTTCCAGTTCTGGATGTAACTTATTATATTCTTCTAGTTTATTTTGGATATTTTGTATTTGATCCGCTTGGTAACTCGATTGTGTAAATAACTTCGTAAAATAAACTGCATCTACTTTTTTACTATCCAATTCTTTATTAATTACATTATCCAAAATTTTTATATTGTCTTTCGCCGATTGTGAAATCGTTTCATTAAAATTTGTCTTCGCTTGTTGATAAGACGTCCAACCAATTACAATACTTGGAAGAATTAAAATGATAACAAATGATACAAGTAACTTTGCTTTTAAGCTACTACTCCTTAATTTTCCTTGAAACATGTTTCTACCCCTCCATATCGTTTTAAATGTAATTGCCTTACATTTAATTTCTTTATATAAATCTTACAATTAAAATGTATCAATGTGACTCTCTATATCTTTCTCTATTGAAGAGTTGATACATACCTTTTTCATTCTATATAATTTATATAATTAAAACAATATATAAAAATGTATATTATTCTAAATATTATAATTCACAGAAGAACCTCTAGTATCTCACTTACTAGAGGTTCCTCACTTTGCTATTCTTTATCTTTTGCTACTTCTTTTTTCTCATCTTCTACTACAGATACAACAGGTTTATCGTTTGATAATTGTTGTACTGCTCCTTTTCCAGCAAATCCTTCTAATAACTCTTTTAAGTCAATGCCAGAAGAAGCTTTTAATGTTTCTTGCATCGTTGCCATTAAATCAGTCGCATAACCTGCAACTTTTCCGGCGCCGCTATTTTTACCACCGCCGCCTGTATCGACAACTGTAATTTTATCAATGTTGCTAAGTGGGCTTGCAACTTCCTTCGCATAACTTGGAAGCATGTTAAGAACCATATCCATAATTGCCGCTTGGCCATATAACTCAAATGCCTCTGCAATTTTTTGTTTCGCTTCTGCTTCTGCTAAACCTTTTAACCTAATAACATCTGCTTCCGCTGTACCTTGTGCTTTTTGTACTTCTGCTTTTGCTTGACCTTGCGCTTTTTCGATTTCCGCTTTCGCTAAACCTTCTACACGTACTTCTTCTGCACGAGCTCTCGCTTCAGCTTCAATCTTATAT
>NZ_JAKUFT010000089.1:0-18257 GCF_022663605.1 Bacillus cereus group sp. BfR-BA-01379 | reverse complement strand
TTTAATTCTTCTTGCTTTTTCTCTTCTTCAGTCTTTTGTTGTTGATCTTGTTTAGGTTGTTCTGTTGTATCCTGTACACTCGTATTTGGAGAAGAATCTCGTTTTTCCCCTTTTATTCGTAACTCATTACCTTCCTGAATAACAGTACTTGGCATTTTAAAGCGTGATTTGTCAGTAGCAAACTCACTCATCATTTCTTTAAAGATCAACTGTGCAATTTTCGTATTTTTACTACTAATATACTCGTCTTTACCATCTTTCATATATCCAGTCCATACCGCCATCGTATATTGCGGTGTATAACCTGCAAACCAACTATCACGAGTCGCACTTTCTGGAATGTTATATTTCGCGAGTTGTCTTGAATCATAGTTTGTTGTACCTGTTTTACCAGCTACATCTAAAGAACTTATATTTGCTGCTGTACCAGTACCTGATGTTACCACTGAACGAAGCATATCAGTAATCATATATGCTGTAGAGTCAGCTATAACTTGTTTTGGTTTTTGCTCAAAACTTTGTGACTTGCCGTCTGGATAAACTACTTTCTTAACAAAATGCGGTTTTGCATACTTTCCACCATTACCAAATGTCGCATAAGCACCAGCTATTTCAGTTGGTGATACTTCATTTGTACCTATAGCTGTAGATTCTGCCGGCGGTTTATTAAATGTAATACCTAATTTCTCAGAGAACTCCTTTGATTTATTCAGTCCTACTTCTTTTGCAGTTTTAACTGCTGGAACGTTACGTGACATTTTTAACGCTTCACGCATAGTAATTGGGCCTAAATGACTTCTGTCTGCATTTCGAAGTTCTTGTCCCGTTGAATATTTAAATGGAGAATCATCAATTTGATGATAGGTTGCCCATTTTAAGTATTCAATTGCAGGACCGTAATCAAAGATTGGCTTCATCGTTGAACCAGCTGCACGATCTAATTCAATTGCCATATTATGCCCTTTAAATACTGCTTTATTTTCACCACGCCCACTACCTATAGCACGAACCTCACCTGTTTTCGTATCCATAAATGTGAAAGCACCTTGGAATTTATCATTTGGATAATTAACAATATTTGTATTTAAAATATTTTCAGCTAATTTCTGTGCATCTGGATCCAATGTTGTATGAATTTCTAAACCGTCAGATCCAATATTAGCATCTGGCAATTCTTTTTCAACTTCTTTCACAACCGCATCCATAAATGCAGGATATGGCATTGCCTGTAGCTCACCTGCACTCTTAATATCTTTATCCACTGGTACTTTCGATGCTTCTTCCATCTCTGCCTTTGTAATATAACCATGTCGATTCATTAACCCTAGTACAACATTTCTTCTTTCTGTGGCCCTTTGAACGTTTTCTGGTTTCGATGGATCATAGTTATTCGGTGCTTTCGGTAAACCGGCAAGCATCGCAACTTCTGGTAATGTTAGCTCTTTTAATTCTTTACCATAGTAGTTTTGTGCTGCTGTTGCGATTCCATATGAACGGTTTCCTAAGTTAATTTTATTTAAATACATTTCCAAAATTTCATGTTTTGAATATTGTTGTTCTAGCTTATACGCTAAATATATTTCCTGAACCTTACGTTTTGATGTTTTTTCCATCGATAAGAAGTAGTTTTTAATAACCTGCTGCGTTATTGTACTTCCACCTTGTGAACCGTAATCTCCTTTAAGACTCACCAAAACAGCACGGGCAGTACCTTTGAAGTCTACTCCGCTATGCTCATAAAAACGTGCATCTTCAGTTGCTAAAAATGCATTTTCTACTAATTTAGGTATTTGATCATACGTAACATTCGTCCGTTTCTCTTTCCCGTATTCATATACCAAATCGCCATTTTTATCATAAATTTTTGAGGATAACGGATTAACAAGTTTTGCTTTCTCAAGTTTTGGTGCGTCCTTAATCATTACGAAGAAGGTAGCAACCCCCGCCACTAAACCAACAATACCAAGTAATAAACAAGTAATTAAAAACTTACGAAAAAATGATGTTTTCCCTTTTGGTTTTTGTGTTTTAGAAGCTGGCTGTTTTTTCTTTTTAACTTGTCGTCGCTCCTCTCGAGAACGATAATTTTCTGACATGTTACTTTCTCCTGCCTTTCAATTCTCCCGTTGATTTACTTAAAAATATTGAGGTCACTTTCTAAACTGAATTTAATTAAGAAAGTATATTGACCTGGAGCATTCAATATTTTCCTAATTCACAGATTATAAATTTTAGAATACTTCTTATACAAACTATTTTCACTTCTATTTTTCCTAATAATGCTGCCCCTTTAAGCATAGAATGTAAAAAGTGAATTTTTAATACCTCGTATAAATAATATACCTTTTTTTCAAATGGTCAATATTTTCTTATTTATAAATCAAAGGTGAAATAAAAATAGCACAACGATATGTACTTCGTGTGAACTTCCTTATAATTACGTATAACGAACATTTAATATATTGTATATAAATATAATACCTCTTTAATTATAAGGATTTCAACACCAGAACCCCAATATCTACAAGAAATTATTAAAAATGAAAAGTGAGGAGTTCCGTAATGATGAAGCTATCTCCCGTGATTTCAAAAAATATAGTTGCTGTTGGCTATAATCCTTTTTCTATGATTTTACGTATTCAATTAAAGAATGGAATGTATGATTTCTTTAACGTTCCTGAAAACATTTACACCGGTTTATTAAGCGCACAATCTAAAACTAATTATCACAATACTTATATTAAAAATTCTTACCGCTATACTAAAATTTAAACTTAAATAGAATGAAAAAAGAAAGGCGGTAGTCCCCCTTTCTTTTTTCATTTCCTAATTTAGCTATCTTCTATCCCTCTTATTCATTTCATCATATGCTCGAATTTGTTTTCTTAAACGCTGATCTGCTTTTTTATCATGTACAACTAATATCGCATGTATAACTCCTGGAACCCAAAATATTAATGTTAATATGAAGTTAATTATCGCTTGAAATGGTTTGCCGCAAAATAATACGGCTACAGGCGGAAGAAGAATTGCCAATAAATACATCATCTCTTGAAAACTCCTCGTTTTGTATTTTTTATCTTTCTTCATACACTAATAAAACCAATTATCTTTGTATTTCATCTAATAACTGTTCTACTGTTATATATTCTATTCTAATGCAAAAAAACCTACTACTTCAACTTTTCTACTTATGTAAAATTGAAATTTCACATACCTCCTTTACATGAATAATTTCATATTTTTATTTTTTTCTACCCTTTCTTCTTTCTCTATGATAGTTAATCCAATCGCAGAAATAACAGTACCTATCGCTTGTATCCAAACACCAATGAGTGCTATTATCTTCTCATTCTTCTTATCAACCATAATGTATTCATGTTCTATTTCGTTCTTTGATATATTCATAATACCTTGATACGCTTGAAGTCCAGCACCTAAACTTTGCAAAGAATTTCCTAGTATTATAATTCTTTGTATCGCTTTCATCTGAAGCAAAGCTGCTTCTACTCCTAAAAAAGCACCTATCGATTGTAAACTGTTCCCGACAATAATAAGATAATCATTCTCTTTCGATTGTTCATTTATATTAAAATATGTTCCTATTACATTTGATATATTCCCTAACGCTAATAACTCAATGCCCATTTTATCGAGCATTTCACTTTTATTCTCCAAACATATATTTTGCTTTTCTCTTTCGCCTTCATCTTCGGTATCATTACTCGCTATAATTTGTAATATATACCCGAGGGCTTGTAATGAGCTTCCTACAATTACAAGATCTGATTCAACTTTCTCTTCTCCAATAAATCCTCTTGTCGCCCCAATAGCCGTCGTAAGATTTCCACCTACTTGATACCATGCTCCCGTCACTTTTAAACTGCTTGGATTCATTCTTATCACCTATTTAGAAATTTTCTATTGCTTTCGAAATACATAAATTGCATCCTCTTTCTCATGTTTATTTTCTACATGTAATTTTGTGCATTCTATAATGTGTTAAAAATACAAAAAAGCACCTTAAAGGTACTTTTTTATACAAAGTGTGTATCACTGAAAATATGCTAATTCAATGTATATTTACATACATTCTGGGCATGTCAATGAAGATCCATTTTTATCTATTGTTATATTTAATATATATTTAATCGCATTACGTGACCACATTTCAGGTGTGGGTGATTCATTTACATACTGTGGTGCACATGAATACAGCATTGGAGTGCTTATGCTCCCGCCTGGATCTAAAGCAATAACAGCCATACCATTAGGTAACTCAAGTGCCATAGATTTCGTGATACCTTCAATTGCAAACTTTGAGGCACAATATGGCGCCAGCTCAGCTTCTCCTTCTCGGCCCCAACTAGAACTCATATTAATAATCATTCCTTCTTTCCTAGCTACCATCGCTGGGACAAATGCCCTAATTACATTTACTACACCATTTACGTTTATATTCATTACATTTTCGAATTCTTGAGCTGTTACTTTCCACAGTGGCGCATTTTTATTAACAATTGATGCATTATTTATTAACAAATCAGGTGCTCTATGTCTATGCAGTATATAATTTGCCCAACTACTTACTTGCTGGGAGTCTGAAACATCAATTATTTGAAAATCATGTATATTACCGTAATAATTTTTCAATTCTTCAATTTTATCTTTTGAACGCCCACAGCCATATATAGTCCATCCCAATTCATGAAATCGATCAACCATTGCACGACCTAACCCTTGCGTCACTCCTGTAATCATTACAATTTTTCCAATTTCGTTTCGCTTCAAATATCTCTCCTCCTTTACAACATTTTATACTCTTCCTTTTCATTCAGCCATTTACTAAAGTATCAACTTATTTCATACTTTAGAAGGAGTTTTTATGTAAACAAAAAGAGTAACCATAACAGTTACTCTTGCTTATATATCAAAAAAATCATTATTTATTTCGTTATTGCTTTTATATTTCAGCTTCTTTTTCCCGTATTTCTTACACCGATACATATAATCTACACCTAGATTACCTACTTTTGTTTAAATTCTCAATCTCATTTTGCAACTTTTTGAATTGTTCAAAATGCATAGTGATAGATTGACTATTTCCATAATCAACACTATGCTTCACAAATAAAACACCAGTATCATGAAAAATTGCTTCCAGTTCTTTTCTGATCGATACTTTCATTATATGTGCTGTTTTAATAGCCGATAAAATTGCAATTTCATTAAACTTTAATTTTATTTCATTTGGACAAAATGCTTCTTCAACCAATATAACTTCATTGCTATAAATAAGTGCAACAAGATTACTTGATTTTGCATCTGTTAAATCTACTTTTTTTATAACATTATTCATTACATTTTGCCTCCTTTTATTTCATATATATTAATTATACAATTTTTTAAAAAAATTAATCGACCTTACATTAATTTTAACATACTTTTATTGCAGGATTAAGCTACACTTCAAACGTTTTACTATTCCACGATTTTTGTTACATGAACCATTTGGACTATAAGGCCATATATTAGTATTAACAAATGATTGTAAAGCGGGTGAAAACTATGCCCTCAGTTGTAGGGAATTTAGTTGTACAAAATAGTAACGGTTCATTTAATTTAGGCGATTTCTACAACGTTTCTCCGAAAGAAAATACGAAGGCTTATAATGGATCTGGTGCTTCAAACGTTGGTTTTGTTGTTAATACTTTTAATGGTGTGAGCGCGACTAATACGTTTGATTCTGACCTTGCAGATCAAAACCAGGTAGGTACAGCGTAGTCCTATTTTTTACATCGTACTGTTTAGGAATAATAAATTTGTCTATACTATAATCAGGCTGTTACACAGCTATTATTGATTTTTGGAGTACCCTATCTTTTTCTCCCTTTCCCTGGGGCTTAGCAGCTAGTATGAAGCTAGCTGCTTTTTCGTTTCATTTTTTCTGCTCCACATCTAACAAAAATAAAAAGCTAAAATTTTATTTCAGCTTCCTTTACGTTATTTCAATAATATCCGAAGTATTAAATACATAAGTTTTATAAAATGCGTCCGTACATATTACAATGCACTTTAGCGGGTTTATATGCACAACTGTCATATAGCTTGTAAGTATGTAGCCACCTTCAAAATATGTCACCAATATTTCTTTATCCGACAATAATGACGTTAATAATTTATCAGAAATTCTCTCTTTTGCTTCTTTTGTTAAGAGCGGTTTTTGTACTTTAAACTTCTCTCCAACAATCTTTCTCATACTTAACAACTGTTCCGACATTACTGTAAATGGAACCCATTCTCTGTCTATTTTCTGCACCTTTACATCATTCATTTTTTTATCTCCTTGATCATTTATCCATTCTATTTCACATATATTATTCCTTGATTATTCTTTCATAATTGCTTGGCTCATATTTCTCACGCATTAACAAGTAGTAAAGCTCCCACCTCAAAATTCGGCACATGTGAGGTATATAAGTCGAAAACTAACTGCCCGTAAACACCGAATTGGTGAAAGCTAATAGTCAATGGACAATAAGCACCTCACTGATTAACGTTTCACTTTACTTCTAATTCATATAGTAGCTGCATTAAACGGAACACTCGTTCTAATTATACACGAACATATATTCTTTTGAGAAGAGAAATAATTTTATTTTTAACAAAAAATAATTTAAATCATTTTCTTATACATATATCCATCATTGATTTTCTTCATCAAATGATTTTTTCACTTCCTATTTAATAGGAAGTTCACATATTTACTAAAAAAGCGACTTCATATAAAATGAAGTCGCTTTTTTCTTATAATGTATATTTCTATATTTATTTTTCTATCCTGACAAGTGTTCTTTTGGGAATCGAAATTTCATCAATTTTAAAATGGTTTATTTTTAATTTTTATTCCCCCACTCGTTCCTTATCTTCATAACCAACCCAGCAACTGAATAATTCAAAATAGTCACCCTCATTTAAATATCCTTCCATAATCGATCATAAAGCTAATAGCTTTTTTTAGCTTCTTTCTTCTCCTTTTCAGTTTTACACTCATAAAGTTCAATGCCCCAACTCATTGAAACCTCATGCGTGTAACTTGTTTGGAATTGAAACTCTTGTACAATTTCAAGCATTCTTTCGTCTGAAAAACACGGTCCAAAAATAATTACATCATTCGAATCTGGATCCGTTAACGGAATTTCTACATTGCAGCCTATATAACTTGCTAAACTCATTTTTACTCTCCTAATATTCGTATACAATGTACTTTATATGAATATTTATCTACTCGAATATAAAATCCCTGCCTAAACTAAAAAGTTTTAATTTTTCAAGTTTATTAACCAACTATAAATGAAAGCATATATTATAAAGAACGAACTCACAAAATTTAGGGAATTTATAACGGACCACAATTCGTTCCTTATGAATTTCTATGAAAAGAGAGGAATGTAAACGCTCTCTTTTTGTACATACTGTATAAAACTATTTATAAATAATTGCCCCTAATTATTAAATATATTTTGGTTGTAATATTATATGTAGCTCCCTCTCTGTTTCTGCTTTTTTTGGGTTGCGAAAATACTCTAATTCGTACTTTAATACTTCATACTCAACCATCCCAATCTTAATCCCTTTCGTTTCCTTTAAAATAGCTAATAAGTTACTTATCTCTTCATCATATGATTCAAAAATCTTCCCTCCATCTTCTCTTTGAAAAATTACTTTCATATTTTCTCCTCCTACGTAATATATTTATCTATTAAATAATTTGTTTAAAAGCATTCTTTCTTTATCCTAAAAATTTCATACTAAAAAGAACATCCTTTTTTAGTAGAATGCTCTGCTTTTCACTTCATTTAGAATCAATATTTTTTCAATAATATTATATGTTTTATTCTGCAAATTATGTTTATCCGCTTCAATAAAGTAAAATTTATATCAATTAGGATTTTGTTCATTCTCGACTAATAATTAGCCTACACCAATCAGATTGCCTGCAAATAGTGGGAGAAGATTAATAAATTAGCTTTATATTTAATGAAATTAAGCAAATGAAACATTATAATATCAATATTCTATGAAGCATTGATCATTCCAACTTTAAAAATTACATAAATTCCCATTGTAATTCTTAATATTTAAATGTAATATTGTATTGTCTTACTATCTATTTATAACTCACACACTAATTAGAAAAAGGGAACCTATAAAGGTTCCCTTTTTCTAATTACAGTCATTATTTCTTTTCTAGAAATTCAAATGTATTTTTAAAGTCTTTATCGTTCACCTTAATATCAGCATCTTTCAGTAAATCATTGACTACTTGTTGTTTCCATTTACCAGTCGTATCTTGTAGTCTTTGCTGTTCTAAATCTTTACGAATTTGGTCTTTTACTTCATCAAATGGCTTCAATTCTTTTTTATCTGTCACTTTAATAATATGGTAACCATAAGTTGTTTTTACTGGCTCACTTACGTGTCCTGCATCTAATTTATATGCAGCTTCCTCAAATTCTTTCACCGTTTGTCCTGGAGCAAAACCAGTTATTTCTCCGCCTTGTTCTTTTGAACCAGGATCCTCTGAGTATTGCTTCGCTAAAGCTGCAAAATCTTCACCACTATTTACTTTCTCTTTCACTTCTTTAGCAGTTTTTTCATCTTTCACTAAAATGTGACTTACCTTAATCTCTGGTTTATAATTATCTTTTACATCTTTTTCTGTGACAGTCGCTTTAATCGCTTTTTCAAATGCGATTTCCGGCTTCATTTTTTCTTTTAATTCATCTTCATTTTTCAATCCAATTTGCTCTAAAGTCGCTTTGAAGTTGTCACCCATTTTATCTTTTGCTTCTTCTACTTGTTTTTTTGCTTCCTCATCTGAAACTTTATATTTATCTAGTAACGCCTTACTTAACACCATTTGGTATAAAGTACTTTCCCCATATTTTTGTCTTAATTCTTTACTTAACTCTTTCTCTGTAACATTTCCTACTTTTGATGTTACTACATTGCCTGAGGAACCACATGCCGATAATGCCAGTACTACGCATGAAATAATTGTTCCTAAAAATAGCTTTTTCTTTTTCAATTCAAAATACCTCACTTTTATTATTATATAAGAATAACTATACAATGTACTTGTGTTAACAATGTGTTTTCCACATGTAATTCATTTCATTTGAATAAACTATGTATCTTGTTCTTTTTTCAATACATAAAACATTTATTTACTTATAGGTACTTAATATTTAAATGTTCTTTCAGTATCCAATTATTTTGCCCGATATCTACCGCATTTTTGGCTCTGCCCCACACACGAAAAGATTTTGACCCATCAATATTACCTTTATAATTTATACATTCAGGCTCTGCATAATAGTTTACTCCATACCCAACAGGATATTTTGAAACTGCATAAAACCATTGCACATCAAAATGTTTTACAAATACCCACTGTTTATCATTGCCTAAGCAAATCATATCTTTATCCGCGCCTCCCCAATAACCATGTAAGACTAAATATGGCGTTTTTTGAGTGATTGTACCTGTAAACTGAGGATTCGCAGGATTTTCATATACGTTTATACCATATCCATCATCATATTTTGAAATCGCAATACCAATACCATTTGGTTGCTGTGTATCCTCTTTGTCAGATAGAATATATTGATTTACTTGATCTGAGCCTATAAACCAAGAAAGCGACTTATTTCCTATTAATTGATTCAAATCACATTTCCCAATACCAGGAACATTTCCTGAATCAGTATATTGCCAAATATCACAAGGATATGCTGGCTTATTCCCACCATAACGAGGAATCCACACAAAATCAACTTCAATATTACGTGCTCCAAATGATACATACGTGTGATGCCCCACATATAGTCCTATTTTTTTCGCACCTAAACGGCGTAATTCATCTATAAAGGCTTGTGTCCCCCCTTGCATATCCATCATCGTTTGAATTTCTACATCCACCACCCAAAACTTAGCAGATTTATCTCCGCGATTCCAAAAATCTTGTGCCTCTTTCCTTGCATCAGCAATAGAAATGAAGCGACAAAATGCATAATTCCCAAATGGAATACTGCGTTTTTTCATTTCAGTCACATAATTTTGATACATAAAATCTACCGTATTCGATCCATCTTGAACTCTAGCAATAACTAAATCTAGCTGCGATGCTGCAATATCCCAATTAATCGTTCCATCCCATTTTGAAATATCGATAATATACCCCAATACAATTCATCCCCTTTTTATTATCATATTCAAAGCTAGCTTTATTGAAATCTCCTTATGCCTAATACTAGCTATCTATAATATAAATAAGGAGAATCTATATTATTTTTCAAAAATTATAATCTATTAATTAGACTTCCATTAATTTTATTTATATTTCATACAGTTCATTCACAAATTTGAAATATATACTAACATCCATTAGTAAATAATATTGGTTATTCAATCTAGTATTAGAAACGTTCTTTCTATTACTACTCATCGGTATTAATCTTCTTTAGACTAATAAACATATGTATAACAGCTAACTTTCTGTATTTCTTATGTTTACTCTATATTATCGAAAATGATTTATCTTTCATTTCTTATATATTTTCACATCAAATATACTATCTTTACACGCTATATATTTATCAGTAGAAATTTCAGCCATCATCCGCAATTAGCTACACAAAGTAACGTTAATGCATACAAAAAAGACATTTTCTAATAAAGAAAATGTCTACTTACAATCTAGTAAAACAATTTTGGTGTTAGATCTGTATTTTGTAATTGTGCACTCTCACTGCTCGTAACACAGCTTGTGGAGAATAAAATTGGGATATCACAAACGTCATCGTTCATTACATCATGAAATACATTTGCAGCAACACCAGTAAATGTTTGACATAAATTTGAAATATCATCGTTAAAAAATTGAATCACTTGCGCTGCAAAAACTGGAAAGACAACATTTGATCCACCAGGAAGCTGCGGCTGTACAACAACTTGTTCAAAATAAGGATTATTTTCTAGCGCCACTTGAAACAAATGAGCAATTTCAAATGCATCTAGTGGACATGGAAGTGGATTTACAATGTTATTTTCATTATTCGTTACAATAACTGTTACACTTACATTCCCAAATTCTACAAAAGATTTTAGAAGCGTTGCTAACGCTATCGCTTTTTCATTACTTAACGCATGCACTAAAATAATATAATTCCCGCCAACTGGAATTAGCGGACCAACTGAAATAGTTGGATCAGCACCAATTGAATTTTTTAACTCATTGAAATATGTGATCCACGGTGGTGAAAGCTGAGCTTGTACATTTTCTTGCACTCTTTCATTACCTCCTAATACAATTCTTACTATTATTATATGTATCAAGGAAAAAAGTGTATTAGATAAATTACTTATTTTTTACTTTTACCTATTATATCGATTAAACATTTTATAGAACATTCTCTGTTTTCAATGCATTCTCCGCATTCTTACCACGCCTTAAAACCCCATATCATTATCAACACGACTAAAATTTCATATTATATTAATACGCCTTTATAATCTGAACGAAAAAGCGCAGTATACAATACTGCATATGAGGAGATGATTTCATGAAAAAAAAACCTATCGTGGTCAAAGTACCTCCAAATTCAAAACTGAAAATTACATTTTTCGGTCCTTGTAACGAAGTAATTACAAATGTTTCTATAATTAATCAACTTTCCACACCTAAATGTCAAACTATTACGCAATATCCAAACTACAAGAAATACGAAACTGAAATACGATCATTATCCAGTTGTTAATCTGTTCTATTCACACCCCTTATAACTTTGTTAGTTAGACAAATTTAGTAATAGACAAAAATTACTCATTTCATGTTATTCCATTGATAATCTATTGATTTTTTACACGTTTTTATTAATCGAGCATATATTATCGTATGGAGATTATCCACTCATAAAACCTATCTTTCTTTAGAGCGTACCGTTTGTGTATGCTCTTTTTTTTATTTCTCCCTCATCCTGTATATTTAAATCTGTTCACTTTTATATTTCATGAATGGTAAACCCACCTGTTCTCTATAAACAATCTACTCAAGGTGTCCCCAACAATACTCCTTTATTGATTATACTTTCACCCCTCTGTTACATTAGTATATTTATTCAAACTTGATTCATCTAGAACATTTCCCTTCTAAATTGACCATAGATGTATTAAAATCTTTATATAATTAAGGAGGTCAAATATGTTCAAGTTGCATCCAATACTACTCATCTTAGGGTTTATTTTATTTTTATATAGTGTAATCGCCTTAATGTTATTCCTTTCCATAGAATAGTAATACCTACATATACCTATGTTAAATATGTAATTTCTATATAGTAAAGAAAAAGCCCGTAATTATACGGCTTTTAATGTATTAATAAATTAAGTTGTCTTTTCTATTACATAAGACGACTAGCAAATGTAATGCAAAAGAAATTTCACAACCATGTTACATGTTTCATTGAACTCTTTTATTATCTGTAGAAGATCTAAAACTCATAATATGCTGGCACTTTCAACCTTACATCCTAGCATGTGAAATTCTCCTGAAACAAACTATTTTTAACCTATTTACTTATATATTTTAGAAAAACAATAATAATCCCCCACCATTTGGTAAAGGGGATTAACAAAATCTACTGAAAAGTATTTTATTCTATTCGTTATTTAATTGGAGAAGGAAATCTTGCAGCTTCAAAATGAACCGTATTCAAACCATTAACATTTTGAACAATTACCCCAGCAACACTACTCTCAGCAAAAACTTCAACTGAATCTCCTGCTTCTAATTGAAGAATAGACGTTACTGAAACATCATTATTAAAAAACACCCCAGTCCCAAAGAAATCATTATCTATTGCTATTGCTGGATTTCCATTCACACGAATTTCTACTCTAGCTCTGTAATTTACATTAAAATCATTTGGAGAGAACGTTATATTTCCTAATACACTATATACTCCTTTCGTCTTCGGAATAAAAGTAGATGTTGTTGAGTTATATTCATTTGCTAAATCAAACTGTTCATTTTGAAATAATACTTTAACTGAAGTATTTTCAGGAACAGGTTGATTCATTGTATTAACAGCTCTAAATGCTGATGCCCTTACAAGTTTTTCTTTCTTATCATCACAACAATTCACTTTTACATACTTTCTATCACATTGACTATTTTTTCTAAAGCAATCATGACTTTTCTCTTTGTAATCTTTACAATACTTACAGTAATAATAAGACGTAGTAAGTCCCCCTTTAAAGTTATTATTACATACTATGTAACAAAGATAAGAATTGTTTGGACAAACTATTACTATTTTCAATAGAATAAAATATCCCCACCATTTTGGTGAGGATTATTCTTTATCTTCTATATATTCGACTTTATTTAATCGGAGAAGGAAATCTTGCAGCTTCAAAATGTGAACCATCTTCTGAAGGACTTAAAACTCCATCTATGCTACTTTGCGCATAAACCTCAACTTGATCTCCTTCATTTAATAGAATAATCGTCGAAACACTTACTACATTTCCAAAACTTATTGGACCAAAAAAATCATTATCTATCGCTATTGCTGCGTTTCCATTCACACGAATTTCTACACGAGCTCTATAATTTAAGCTAGGATCGTTTGGAAAGAAACCAATCGTTCCAATAACAGAGTAAACTCCCCTAGTCTTCGGAATAAAAATGGACGTTACTGGATTATACTCATTTGCTAAATCAAATTGTTCATTTTGGAACAATACCTTTACAAAAGTATTGGCAGGAACCGTTTGATTCACCGTATTTCTAGCTCTAAATGCTGATGCCCTAACAAGCTTCTCCTCGTTGTCATTACACTTACTCGTATTTTTACAACAATCATGCTGTTTCTTTTTATACTCTTTACAATACTTACAGTAGTTATAGCAAGACATACTAGTTCCCCTTTCAAGCTTATTCCTTACATGTTATGTATGAGGGATTCGTAATGTTTGGACGAGCTATTGCTTTAGAACTATACTTGTCGCCTATTTATATACAAGTAAGTGAAAACATATCAATAAAATCACAATCTAAATGTATAGTGCACTCCATTCGAATTTGATAGATTCTTCTCTTATTTATTTTACTTTCAATACAAAAAAGAGCGAATCTACATTCGCTCTTTCCCATATATTTACGGCCCAAAACTTATCATCCAACCTAACATAAATCCAAATATAGCAAACAGCAGCATAAAAACAAATAAACTACATGCCCAAAATGCATATTTTCGACTTTTGCTTTTGGTGATCATACCTACAACTGAGCACACCACTCCAATACCAACTATTTGCAAAAAACCTTTACCTATAAATGTTTCTTGAATAAGCAATATAATGTTCAAATACAATAACGCTAGAAAAGCAATAATTAATGAAATAGTCCCCATCCATGTTTCCCGTTTATAAATATGATTCTTTCTTTTTTTTAAGAATGCCAATTCCATAACCTCGCTTCACCTACTTTCAATTTTCTAACTTTTTCGTGGCTCATCAATTTTTCAACTTCTACTTTAGGCCCAGTTACAACCACCCCGTATGTTTTTACCCCATTTTTTTCAAGGAATGAAATACGCTTTGATAACTCTAATACTTTCGCTCTAGATAGCTTCACTGCTAAATTTTCATGCTTCTGTAATGACTTTAAAACATCAATAAATTGTTCCTCATGAGGTGAATCCCCTTCAAAAGCACCACTTGGCCTTGAAATCATATCTGCTGGGAAGCCAATCGGGGCTACATACATTCCCTCATCATTCATTTGCTTCTCCTCTAACCCTGTATTAACGGCATACCAAACGATATCAATAGTAGGAAACATATTTGTTACCTCTTGTACACTTAATAATTCTCTAAAAGATACAAATGCTTCTACAACAGATTCTTGTGGAAGACCCTTTAACATCTGCGCTTCTTCGCCACTATTATAGGACGCATTATAATTATTAGGATGAGACAATACTTCGTTATCTATATACGGGATTTCTGGAATTTTCTCATCTGTTGTATATTCACGGCTTACTTTCGTTGCTCTACTAAATACATAATCTGTTTTCTCTTCTCCTATTCGAATATCTTTCTTTCCTACTCTTTTATATAAATCAAAATGCAATTGCAAACTAAGCGGTAACAACATTTGCTCCATGTCCCTATCTTTCAAAAATACATTTGGTTCTGTTACACTTAACGTTTGATTTACTACATTCCGTATCTCCATTGCGTTTGTAGGTGCTAATGTATAATATAAGAGTGTAGATATATATAAAATTGGTTGAATAAGTAATAAAAAAATAAATACAATCAAAACATTCGTAATACGTGCTCTTTTTTTACCTATTTTCAACACTTGCTCCTGTTTTCCATCAGGAAGTGAAGCCGGTTTTTGATGAAGAGCTTCTTGTAACAATTCTTTATAATCATCTTGTTCAGAATGAGGTTTATCATTTGTCATTTTGACTCTTTTCCTCCTTTAACAATTCTTTTAATCTCTTTCTCCCGCGAAATATGTGACTTTTATACGTGTTTAACTTTAAATCTAATACAGATGCACCCTCTTCGTACGTTAATTGATGTACGTCACATAATAAAATAACTTGCGCCTCCACCACCGGTAAAGTATGAATAATCTGAATTAATTTTTCATAACTATTTTTTGCGACCACATACTCTTCTGTGGATTCCCCTGCTTGTATTGTCTCTAATTCCTCCGTTCCTACAAAGGTTACTTTTTTCTCTTTCCTAACAAAATCAATAAACGTATGATATGCCACTTTAAATAGCCATGATTTTACCTTTTGGTTTTCATAGTCTTCTAAATAAAGATACGCCCTATAAAAAGTCTCCTGCATCAAGTCCTCCGCTACGTGATGGCTACGAGAAAGGGAAAATAAATACCGGTACACATCGTTTATATAAACCTTATATATTTCTTCAATCTCCATCCCCCTCCTCCTTTCATATATAACACGAATAAAGAAATCAAAAAGTTGCATTATTTTTTCTTTTTTATTAATAAAAAAGAAATTTTATACATTTCAATAACTATTTACAATTATAAACAAAATATAAGATATTATGGCTGTAAATATCTTTAAAAACCAGCCAAAAAACGATTCAGCTGTTCTCTTAATCTTGTAATTTGATAGTCATAGGACAATCATACTGTATGATATAACCACAGATAGAACTTCGTTGTTGAATCTTAACCTGGTTCGCGTAAATAAACCTTCATGTTTCCTTTCATGCAAAGCCACTAGTCATCATTTGTCATGATTAGATAATTCCCATTCTTTTTTTAATCGATATCTTCTCATCAAAAAAACTCCACTTGTATTATGTACGGAGATTATCTCATCGGTTATTTACAAATTGTAGGTGAGGACTATTTGACGCTTATACATACACAATTTCATCCCCCTCAATTGTCCCCGTCATTTACGGGCAATAAGACTCACACCTCAAAATTCGGCACTTGCAAGAAAGTTAGGCGGGAGCCGCGCTGCTCATAAAAACCGTTTGGTGAGGGCTAATAACCGGTTTTGGATGCCCGCCCCATATTGATTAAACTTTCCATTTATAGATTAAATACAGTTCCATATGGGATAGTAAGAAAAGAACTTCCATACGGTGTGATTTGATGCACTGGGTAAAAATACTCCGTAGATGAATAATACGGCTGGATACCTTGTTGCTGCATCTGTATTTGTTGTTGCATTTGTAACGCTTGTTGAACAGCTTGAACTGTACTTTGTGCTCCGCTAAACGTTATGGATGTACCATACGCTGGGCGTATACCTGCTTGAGAATAAAAATACGAATAAAACATTATTGTCAACTCACTTCCATATAAGTTATTACAAATTATGTTATGATTCTTTATTTCAGTGAGTGCTGAAATCTAGTACACTTGCTTTTAGAAACTTTTTCATTTTAATTATTTCTTTTCATATCTTCAATTTCATATTTCAAAGAAGATTATATAAAAAAACAAAATGAATAATCTTAAATAAAATTCTATATGGAACTGTATTAGATCCTAACTTAATTAAACTTATCGTGATCACCAAATCTAACCATTACAATAATACTCGTCTCATAAGAACACCTCCATTTTGTTGACATATACTTTTTAAAAAACATTCCTGGATATTTCACATAAAACATATACTCATAAACACTTTAAATCTAGAAACAACTATTAGTTATCAAACTGTACTTACTATTAAACTTTTTAAAAAGGAGGTAATTATGAAACATAATCCAAGTTCAAACGATCCGTGCGAAAAATTCCAATTCCCCTGTTTTATTTCTATAGCCTCTTGCGATCAAACTAATTGTTGTACACCTGTTTTCTTCTCATCTTCTCAGCAACAAGAATTATTGTCCCTAATTAACCAATTAAATCAAGCTATCCTTTCTTTCTTTACCACGCCAAATCCGACAACTATACAAATACTCCAATCATCTTTACAAGCGTTAAATGATTTAATCATTGCAGTACAACCAAATACTCCAAATAAAAATTTAGTTATACGAACTATCACTCAACTAATCAATTCTTTGCCTACTGCATCTCTTACTCAAATCTCTGCGTTATTCCAATTTCTATTCCAAAATTTATCTTCGCTCATTAGTTGTTCAAATCTATCCGATCCATTTCTGCAACAAACATTCAACTTAATTTTGCAAGGCATATTGAACAGTTCACTCTTAAATAATACTGGACCTACGGGTGCGACTGGGCCTAAAGGAATTCAAGGGCCTAAAGGAGCAACTGGGCCTCAAGGTGTGCAAGGCATTCAAGGGCCAGAAGGACCGGAAGGACATACTGGCCCTCAAGGTGTGCAAGGGCTTCAAGGACCGGAAGGACTTGCAGGTGCGACTGGGCCTCAAGGCGTGGAAGGCATTCAAGGACCGGAAGGACCAGAAGGGCCCACTGGACCTCAAGGTGTGCAAGGCATTCAAGGACCACCTGGACCACCAGGGCCCACTGGTTCTGGGACTGGAATGGGGGTTCCTGGACCACCAGGTCCGACTGGACCCCAAGGTGTGCAAGGCATCCAAGGACCAGAAGGAGCCGAAGGACCTACTGGTCCTCAAGGTGTGCAAGGGCTTCAAGGGCCAGAAGGAATCGAAGGGCCCACTGGACCTCAAGGTGTGCAAGGCAT
>NZ_JAKUFT010000088.1:0-18278 GCF_022663605.1 Bacillus cereus group sp. BfR-BA-01379 | reverse complement strand
TTCAATAAATGTTCAAAAAATGTTAAAAAATTTGCTGAAAAAATAGAAGGAGAGATTGTTTTTGAATAGAAGGACTCATATGTTTGAGAAAATAAAAAATCAGGCTTATTTCATTTTTTGAAATAAGCCTGTTCCATAGGAGGATGTATATATGTAGAGTGAATAAAAGTTTGGAAAAGGGGATCCAAGTCCTTTTATTCAACTAACTACCTTAATAAATTGGAACCCAGCCTTCAGTTGTAACAAAAATACGAATAGCTACAACTTGACGATCATCTTGCAAGGTAAAATAATGTCTTGCATTTTCAGGAACAGATATGAGATCGCCTGGCTCAAGTTCAACGTCAAAGAATTTACCATCTTTTCCTTCAATGGCAAAGATGCCATGTCCACTAACAATAAAGCGAACTTCATCATCAGTATGATGGTGTTCTTTTTGGAAATTAATTAATAATTCGTCAAGGTTAGGTGTGCTATTTGAAAGTGAAATTACATCATGTGCTTTATAACCTCGGCGCGTTGAAACATCAGCAATTTCTTTTGCAAACACAGCTAATATTTCAGCCTTGTTTTCATCTGTTAACGAATAATTTTCATTTAAATGAGTAGGAAGCTTAGAGATGTTCCAATTCTCATATAAAACGCCTTCCTCTTGTAGAAATTTAGATACTTCTACTTCATTTTCGATGCGAGTATTTACTTCATGAATACGAATTTGCGCCATTAGAAACGCCTCCTTGAATTGATAATAGTTTTATATGAAATTGGAATAAAAACTCATAAGCCTCTAATCTTTTCTTTGCATCAAAGCTATCTCGGCCCCATACGGTAATACCGTGATTACGGATTAATACTGCTCCCGAATCTCCTTGTATATGCTTTCGGAAGTTTTCTCCAAGCGTTGGGATATGGGCATGGTTTTCGATAATAGGAATGTGAATCGTTGCACCTTCTTCCCAAATATCGAGAGCTTTAATAATTTCTTGATTTTGAAGGGTAACTGCATCGCTATATAAATTTGTGATGACATTATTATCAGTTGTATGAACATGAAGTACGCATCCGGCATTCGTATTGTTATAAATATGTGTATGCAATATTGTTTCTGCTGAAGGGCGTAATTCAGTCTCTAATACTGGAACCCCTAGATGATCTACTAATAGAAAATCATCTGGAGTAGTTTTTGTTTTATCTTTACCACTTGCTGTAATAAGAAAAGTAAGTGGCTCATGACTAACCTTTATAGAAATATTACCACTCGTTGCTGGAAACCAATTTCGTGTTGTTAATTCTTTTTTTATCTCGCTTAAGTCATACCATTGACGAAAAAGTTGTTTCATGATTTCACCTCCAACAAATGTTTTAATTCAGTTTGAACATTATGGAATGTTTCAAACGGTGTATAAGCAATATCATTCTCTTCACACTTTGTAATAAGGAAGTCGCGAGCAAATACTTTATCAGCTTGTTTCGCAGCTTGTAAATCAGTAATTGAATCTCCAATTACAATATGGAAGTCATTCGTATCACTTAATTTACGGATTAAAGATGATTTACATAATCCGCAATGATTTTGACAATGATGATCACAAGGATAAGGCCACTTAACGGTAATGTATTCACTTGAAAAATCGGTTTCATTACAGTAAATTTGCTCTTTTGGAATGAGTCCTTGTAAGAGTGGATAGACGAAGAAATCCATTCCACCTGATATAACATAAAAAGAAATGTTATTTTCATTTGCAAATCGTATAAATTCATGAAAACCACTACGGATTTCAGCAGTTTCTATTAAAAATTGAATCATATCATCGTGTAGACTAGTAGGTATTAATTGAAATAATTGAGAAACACCTTCTTGAATAGATAGCTCTTGTGATAAAATTCTATTCTTTACTTCTTCAGCTTCTGGTGGTGCGAATTTTTCCATAATGGACATAATGTTATCATTATTTGTAATTGTGCCATCGAAATCACAAAATACTTGAATACTCATAATTTCACCCCATGAGAGGGATTTCCCCATATTTGTAGTGCGCTATGCAAATTTATGTCATTTACTTCATGGAGTGGTGTATTTTGCAAAGTAGCATCAATTGCAGTGCGGAAAGCTTTACCACCGCCCTGTGCCCCGCTCGGATGTCCATGTATCCCGCCGCCAGCATTAATAACAACATCTTTACCGAAATCTCGTAGAATAAAGGGAACGAAACCAGGGTGAATACCAGCAGACGGAACAGAAAAACTCTTTTTGAAAAATGCATCGTCTTCAGTTAAATGTTTTGAGATGGAAAGAGCTTCCTCTTTTTCTAGTGCAACACTTCCGTATGGAGATGGGAATAATGAAAAGTCAGCGCCAGCATAACGTAATAGCTTTCCGAGTAATAATGGAGATGAAACGCCATATAACTTGGATGCTGAGTAAGCACCACTTACAGCAGGGTGTGCCATAATAGGAACTGGGATTTCATCATCTTCTGCAAGCGATTGTAGTACATCTAGTCCGTAAGCAAATACATTAAATAATAGAATATCAGCCCCAGCTTGCACTGCACGTTTCGCATTTTCTTTTAAATCAAAAGTCCGTCCTGTTAAATTTACGGCATATAACGTTTTATGGCCGTATGTTTCATATACGGATTGTAAAACTTCTTTTCCAGATACAATGCGTTTCGTAAGTGGTGTTAATGTATTCTCAAATAATATTTCATCATCCTTTACGATATCTACACCACCAATTGCTTGATCGCGTAATTGCGTTTTTAAATACCCAATATTTCGTCCAATCATTCCTTTAAAAATGCTCATTAAAAGGGGACGTTCATGTACTTGTAATAGATTTCGAATACCATTTATCCCGAACTTTGGACCAGGAAAATACTTTTTTAACTCGTCTGAAAATGTTAAGTCAATTAATTTCACTTCGCCATCAAGTGATAGCTTTCCGAATGTAGTTGTTAAAATTGCTGGTAAGTCTGGACTGAAGTTTAATAACGGATATTCAATTTTAATAATCCCGCGTTTTACTTTTTTACGTAAATACGAATTGGTATGTTCTTGTTCAGCTAATTCCTCAACATGAATGACGTTTCCTTTATGCTGTTTTAATTGTTCTTGCAATAAGTGTGGCAAATGAGTCCAAGAGCCAATTGTTAAACCGAGTGCAATTTGCTCGGCCTTTTTTTCTAAGTTATGTGAATCATCATGGATTAAATACGTTGCTATAATTCCGCTCATTGTTAAAACCTCCTAGTTAAATAAAAAAACCTCTCAGCTAAGGAGAGGTTTTTTTACAACCAGCTCCTTATCTGTCAGCATAACGCTGCGAGAATTAGCACCGTGTCTACAATTGTAGATCGGTTGCCGGGTTTCGTCGGGCTCGTCCCTCCACCTGCTCTTGATAAGAAGTATTTAGAAATGTTTAAATTTTTAAGATAACTGAATTTTGTCAGATGTTTTTCGTATTGTCAATTACTTTTTGAAAAAATTTAATTTATCAATTCGATTAATGGCTTCTCGTAATCTATCTTCTGTATGCAAGAGACCAACACGGACATACCCTTCGCCATGTTCACCAAATCCAACACCAGGGGCAACTGCAACGTGTGCTTTTTCTAGTAAAATATCAGAAAATTGCTCAGATGTATATCCTTTCGGAACAGGAAGCCATGCAAAAAATGACCCTGTTGGAATGTCTACATTCCAACCAATTGAGTGACAAGCTGAAACAAGAGCGTTTCTTCGAGATTCGTAACTATTTACAAGGTCTATTACGCAAGACTGTGAACTTAATAGTGCTTCGCGGGCAGCATCTTGAACTGCACCAAAAATACTAACATACATATGATCTTGTAATAAGTTAATTGTTTCAATGACACTTGCATTTCCCACAGCAAAAGCTACGCGCCATCCAGCCATATTGAAAGTTTTCGATAGTGTGTAAATTTCAATACCTGTATCTTTGGCACCGTCTGCTTGTAAGAAACTAACGGGCTTTTGACCATCAAATCCAATGGCACCGTAAGCAAAATCATGAACAACTAATATGTTATGTTCATTAGCAAAATGAATGGTTTCTTCAAAGAACTCTTTTGATGCAGTAGCACCAGTAGGATTATTTGGATAGTTTAAAAACATTAATTTTGCTTGTTTCGCAATAGAGTCATCAATTTTCGTATAATCTGGTAAAAAATTATTTTTTGCAAGTAGCGGCATTGTTTCAAATTGTGCTTTTGCTAAAGCGACACCTGATAAATAATCAGGATAGCCTGGATCAGGAACGAGAATAGTATCACCAGGGTTTGTAAAGCACATTGGTAATTCTACTAATCCAGCTTTTCCGCCAAACAAAATAGCAACTTCTGTTTTTGGATTTACTACTACATCATATTCACGTTGATAGAATGTTGCCACGGCTTCTTTTAAGCTTTCGTGTCCGCGGAATGGCGGATATTTATGATGAATAGTCTTTTCAGCAGCAGCTTGTAAAGCTTTTACGATATGCTGCGGTGTTGGTTGATCTGGATTACCTTGACCTAGATTAATAACATCGTGACCAGCTGCAACGACTTTGTTAACTTTTGCAACAAGTGAAGCGAAAAATTGTGTTGGCAATGATGTTACAATCTCAGAAGGTTGAAATGATTTCATACTTTCCACCTCTTTTGAAAGTTGTTACAATTCTAGTGACAAATGATATAATCTTTCCAGTATTTTGTAAAGAAAAAATTATGAATGGGGCTGATAAAATGAAAGTCGCATGTATTCAAATGGACATTGTCTTTGGAGATGTAGAAAAAAATATTGAGAATGCTAAAAATAAAATAAGCGAAGCGGTGAAGGAAAGACCAGATGTTATTGTCTTACCAGAACTATGGACAACAGGATATGATTTAACGAGACTCTCTGAAATTGCAGATAGGGATGGATTGGAAACGAAAGAAAAGTTGAAAGAATGGTCGAAGCAATATGGTGTACATATTGTCGGTGGTTCTATAGCGAAGCAAACAGATCAAGGTGTTACAAATACAATGTATGTTGTAACGAATAAAGGTCAGCTAGTCAATGAATATAGTAAAGTGCATTTATTTCAGCTCATGGATGAACATAAATATTTAATCGCTGGAAATAGTACAGGCGAATTTAAGTTAGATAATATAGAGTGCGCCGGCACAATTTGTTATGACATTCGTTTTCCAGAGTGGATGCGCGTTCATACTGCGAAAGGTGCAAAAGTGTTATTTGTTGTAGCAGAATGGCCATTAGTTCGTTTAGCACATTGGCGTTTGCTACTGCAAGCAAGGGCGGTTGAAAATCAGTGTTATGTTGTTGCATGTAATCGGGCAGGAAAGGATCCGAATAATGAGTTTGCCGGTCATTCTTTAATTGTCGATCCTTGGGGAGAAGTTGTTGTAGAAGCGAATGAAGAAGAATCAATTTTATTTGGAGAGCTTCATTTTGAGAAAATTAAAGAAGTACGCAAAGGAATTCCAGTTTTTGCAGATCGTCGTCCAGAATTATACAAATAAAATGTTGACAAGTGATTTTTATTCTTGGTATAGTCTTCAACATAAAGTTAAAAATTCAAAAAATTATACAACTCTTATCAAGAGCAGGTGGAGGGATTTGGCCCGATGAAGCCCAGCAACCGACCGTAATACCATTGTGAAATGGGGCGTTTATTTACGCCAAAAGGCACGGTGCTAATTCCAGCAGAAAGTTTACTTTCTGGCAGATAAGAGGGGAGAAGATAAACTTCAAACCTCTTTCTTAGTGGAAAGAGGTTTTTCTGTGTTAGAAAAACCTCTGAATTTTAAAAAAAGGGGAGAAGAAGATGGGATATTATTCATTGACTGAAACGACAGCTATACAATATGCGAAAGAACACGGTTATTTTGAAAAGAAAGCAAATGTAGTTTGTCATGAAATTGGAGATGGAAATTTAAATTACGTGTTCAAATTAGGTGATGGAGAGAAGTCTATTATACTAAAACAAGCATTGCCATATGCAAAAGTAGTTGGTGAGAGCTGGCCGTTATCTATAAAAAGAGCGACGATTGAAAGTAAAGCATTACAAATTTTCGCGAAGTATGTGCCGGAATATGTGCCGGTAGTGTACAGTCATGATGAAGAGTTAGCGGTAACAGTCATAGAAGATTTATCAAGACTAACAATTGCAAGAAAAGGATTAATAGATGGAGAGGAGTACCCACTTTTATCCCAACATATTGGTCGTTTTCTAGCACATGTGTTGTTTTACACTTCAGATTTCGGATTAGAGTCAGAAGAGAAAAGGGTACTAGAAGGTGCATTTGTAAACCCAGACCTTTGTAAAATTACAGAAGATTTAGTGTTTACAGATCCATTCGGTCATTACGATACGAATGATTATGAACCAGAGTTGCAGCTAGCTGTAGATGAACTATGGAGTGACAAAACTGTCAAACTGAAAGTGGCACAGTATAAATATAAATTTTTAACGAGAAAAGAAGCACTCATTCATGGAGATTTACATACGGGAAGTATTTTTTCATCACCTTCTGAAACGAAAGTGATTGATCCAGAATTTGCAACATATGGTCCATTTGGATTTGATCTTGGTCAATTTATTGCAAATTTATTATTAAATGCGTTATCACGTGAAGAGGAAAAAAGAAGTGTGCTATTTTTCCACATTGAGAAAACATGGAGTTATTTTGTAGAAACTTTTACGAAGTTATGGATTGGAGAAGGTGTAGAAGCATATACGAAAGAGAAACAATGGTTGCCAATTATTTTGCAAAATATTTTTACGGATGCCGTTGGATTTGCCGGATGTGAGCTTATCCGTAGAACAATTGGCTTAGCGCATGTAGCTGATTTAGATGAAATAGCAAATAAAGAAAAGAGAATTCAAGCTAAGAAACAGGCGTTATACTTAGGTAGAGAACTAATAAAATATGAATCTAAGAGCGCTGATATTCAACTGTTCCGAACACTATTCCAACAGACAGTTTCTGGAGGGGTAAAAGCATGAGTACAATTGTTACTATTCCAAGGTCTGTCAGTTGGAAAGGCGATGCCATTGCAGTATTAAATCAAACAAAGTTGCCGCATAGTACAGAATACAAAACATTAACGACAATTGAAGATGTATGGAAAAGTATTGTCATGCTAGAAGTAAGAGGGGCACCTGCAATTGGAATTGTAGCTGCATTTGGCTTGGCGCTTGCATCAAAAAAATATAACACTGTACATATTGAAGAATTTCAAAAGAAGTTTAATAGAGATTGTAATTATTTAGGAACGTCACGCCCGACAGCAGTCAATTTATTTTGGGCAATCGATCGTATGAGAGAATCCATTCGGGAAATTACTACAATAAAAGAAGCGCAAAAAAAATTAGAAGAAGAAGCGCTTTTCATTCAGCAAGAAGATGAAGCAGTATGCCGGAGTATTGGAGAACATGCATTAACATGTTTTAAAGACGATGATAACATTTTAACAATTTGTAACGCTGGCAGTATTGCAACTGCTAGATATGGTACTGCATTAGCACCGTTTTATATTGGGAAAGAAAAAGGTGTACGTTTACATGCGTATGCGTGTGAAACGAGACCGGTTTTACAAGGCGGGCGTTTAACAACCTGGGAATTAAAACAGGCAAATATTGATGTAACGCTTATTACAGATAATACCGCAGCTCATGCTATTCAAACGAAAGAAATAAACGCGATTATAGTAGGAGCGGACCGAATTGTCGCAAATGGAGATACAGCGAATAAAATCGGAACAATGAATTTAGCGATATTAGCAAAGTATTTTGATATCCCGTTCTATGTTGCAGCTCCGCTATCCACATTTGATATTACGAAACAAACAGGTGCTGAAATTGTTATTGAAGAAAGAGATGAAACAGAAGTTACGAAAATTTTTGGAAAACAAGTAGCGCCAATTGGAACTACTGTTTATAATCCTGCATTTGACGTAACACCGAATGAATTAATTACAGGTATTATTACTGAAAAAGGCATTATACGTGGAGATTATAAATGGGAAATTGCATCGTTATTTGAAAGACAAGCTAATACATAATAGCTTGTTTTTTTATGCCTAAATGTTTTCTTTTCTCTTATTTATATAATGAGAGGAGGCGAGAAAGATGGAAGAGTGGATCAGGATGATAGGTAATGTAGGTTTTCCGATTGTTGTAACATTATATTTACTTCATCGTATTGAAAGTAAATTAGATGGGGTAATTGTTGCGATCGAGAAACTCCCTACACAATTACTAAAGTAGGAGGGTCCTCGGGATAAAAATAAAGTTTGCTCACGAAGAGCAAACTTTATTTTTATTGAGCAGTATAACCACCATCGATAACGACAGCTTGACCAGTTATACCTTTCGCTTTTTCGCTGGCTAAAAACATAGCATAATCAGCAATTTCTTGTACTTGTAATAGGCGCTTTTGTGGGACAAGTGGATAAATGACATCCTCTAAAACATTTTCAAGCGGTACATTTCGTGTAGTCGCTAAATCTTGTAGTTGATTACGTACAAGAGGGGTATCGACATAACCAGGACAAAGCGCATTAACGGTAATTCCGTGAGTAGCGCCTTCTAAAGCGGCAACTTTTGTTAATCCAATTACGCCATGCTTCGCGCTATTGTAGGCGGATTTTCCTGCAAATCCAACGAGGCCATTAATGGAGGCTACATTAATAATTCGGCCATACTTTTGTTTTTTCATAATTGGGAAGGCGTGCTTAATTGCGATAAAAGGAGCGATTTGCATAATTTTAATAAGTTGTTCAAACTTTTCGGTTGGAAACTCTTCAATTGGTGAAACATGCTGCATTCCTGCGTTATTAATTAATATATGTAATGAACCGAAATGAGTAACCGTTTGAGAAATTGCAGCTGTAATTTCTTCTTCAGATGTAACATCACATTTTAAACCGATAGCTTGATAGCCTTCTTTTTGTAATTGGTCAGCAGCTTCTTTTGCACGTTCTTCAAGACGATCGGTAATCACAACTTTTGCACCTTCTTTTGCAAAAGCGTTTCCCATTTCATAACCAATACCACTTGCAGCACCTGTTAAAAAGACAACACGATTTGTAACCATGGTGAAAAACATCCCTTCGTAATAAAGTTCTCATATTGCTCTATTTAGAGGGCAGATAATAAAAATCCTGCAAAGATTTGGAAAAATATTGTTCGCTATCTTGTTTTACAAAATAGTCTCTGCTATACTACTTTGTAAAGCAAGATACTTACGCTTATCTATCTTGTAAAACAAGATAGTGGGAGGATTTGAATTATGTCGACAAGTCAAATGCTGAAAGGGATTTTAGAAGGATGCTTACTTGCTATTATTTCTGAAGGTGAAATATACGGTTATGAAATGAGTGAAAAGCTAGCGAAGTATGGCTTTACAATGGCGAGTGAGGGAAGTATTTATCCGTTATTAATACGAATGCAAAAGGAAGGATTAATAACAAGTGTAATGAAGGAATCTCCATCTGGCCCAAAGCGAAAATATTATACATTAACTGAAAAAGGCGAGGAAGCGCTTCATGAATTTATGGATCGCTGGGAAGCGATGCAAAGTAGTGTAGAGCGTCTACTTGAGGGGAAGGGGAGAAAAAAATAATGCTATCAAATGAAGCACGAAAGTTTTTATTAGATATGAGATTATTTTTAGTGGCAAAGGGTGTGAAAGAAAGCGATATTGAAAATTTTATAGAAGATGCAGAACTCCATTTAATCGAGGGTGAGAGTGATGGGAAAAGTGTAGAAGATATTTTCGGAAGCTCACCGAAAGAATATGCAAATGAACTTGTAAAAGTAATGGAAAAGGATAGACAGGAAACGTGGAAGCAAATTGGTTTTACAGTAATGAATATCGTATCGTTTTGGATTATTGCTTCTATCTTAATAGTGAATAACGGAATGTTACAGATATCGCTTATTCAGTGCGTGGGGTATAGTTTGTCATTGATTTTAGTTGTTATAGGTCCTAATTTTCTACTTCGTAAAATGACCTTCGTAACAAGTTTTACAAAAACGTGGTTTTCTATGTGGTTTTTAGTTATGATTGCGCCAATGTTTTTAATAGGAGTTGTTACGATATTAGATGTGATTTATCCTACAAAAATGTTTACATTCACCCAAACGCAAAGTTATATATTAGCTGGAGCTATTTTTATTATTACAATAGCGATAAATATGTATTTTGAAGGATGGTTTAAAAACTTATATTTAATCATTCCGCTTTCAATTATGTTACTGTTTAAAACATTTACTTCGGAAGATCTCATGCCAATGTTATTTCAAATTATATGTTTATACGGAAGTTTGTTTATTTTAATTTTCCTTGAAATTATGCTGAAGATGAATAGAAGAGAAGCGGTTAAATAAGGGGGGATAAAAGTGTTATCGAATGAAGGGCAAAAATTTTTAGATGATACCCAAGGCTATTTACGAACCAAGGGCATTAGAGAAACTGATATTATTTCCTTTATAGAAGATGCTGAACTACATTTAATAGAAGGTGAGAAGAAGGGAAAGACGGTAAGTGATATATTTGGTCATGCTTCACAAGAATATGCTAATCAACTTGCGGAAGAGATGGATATAGATAGAAAAGGTAATTATAAATTATTACTTTACTTTATTGTAAATTTATTGGCTTTCACAATGATGAAGAGCGTATTCTTTAGTGAATTCAACCATCGTTTATCTTATTCTTTAATTGAGTTAATTGGTTATCCGATTATGATTTTTGTAGGAATTACTGTATTAATATGGGGAATGAGAACAGCATCATTTAAGCGTAAAAGAACTGAATTTTTAATAATGTATATAAGCGGTGCGATATGGTTTTTATTAATTTTTAGTATTGCATTATTAAATAAGTTTTATGGTACAACATTTATTAAGTTTACTAGTACGGAAAGCTTAATTCTTGTTGGTGTAGTAGTTCTTTTAGCGGTTGTTATAAATATTAAATTTGGTGGTTGGTTTACTTTGTCGTATTTACTAGTTCCAATTGTATTAGAATATGTGTTTGTAATAATAGATGTATCAAATATTATTGGAATGTATGTGCAGCAAATAATTCTTTTCATTGTTATTTATATGCTTTTAAAAATTCATATCAAATTAGAAAAAAGAGAAGTATACGAATAAACAAGAGGGACAGTTATTTATAGGTATATGAAGGATTTGATTTCTAAAATCAACTATGTTGTTTTCATCAAAAGAAATACATGATGACTATTTTAATATTTTATTAGGGGATAAGCCTAAATGTATCTTTTTAGTTTAAGTAGGAAAAGGGCTGCTCTGGATATACAAAAAATTATTTCCAAAGAAATACTATATTTTGATTTTTAGAGGGATTCGGTTTAGGTGTATAGTGTATCCTTTGCAGCCGGGCTTTCGTTTATGGATTGGAATAAGTTGTTTTAAACAGTAACAAGATTGTTACTGTTTTTTTCTTTGTAATAAAGCACTTTGTAAAGAGAGTGCTTTTTGTTCGTTCGTTAATAGTGACTGAATATGGACACTTTCAGGGCGCGGGACTATCGGATACATAAGATTTGTTGGAGAGGGATGGTGCTCCGAGCCAGTTGGGGAATGAGGATCTGCGTGAGTAAGTTTTCCATGAATACGTCTTGTAAATAAAATATGACCGACTTCGTGAGCGAGCGTATATATATTTTTCATAGGAGCAGCCGAATTTGTTAAAACGATATAACCAGTAAGTTGCTGTTGTTTTGCTAAAGAGTAAGCGCAGGCAATGACCGCTGTTTCTTTAAAATAATCACTACCAATATAACAAATGTAAAGGTCGCATTCAGGAGCTTCATTTACACATGTTTGGAAAAAGGATGCTAATTTTTCCTGACTTTGAATAGAATTTTTATAACTAATTTCACGGTCAGAAAAACGAAAAAGTTCATTTAAAATAATTACGTCTTTAATTTGAAATGTAATGGGGTGCCAAATTGATTCTGCAACTGCTAAATCTTTTGCGATACGGTCATCAGAAATGTTGGCGCCTGGAGTAATGCAAATACATATATTGACGTATGGATCCATAAGGAACACCTCAACTGAAAAAATTCTTCCTATAATATATGTTAGGAAAAGACCCTATGTATGGATAAACGCCTTGTTTATTACAAGTCGAAAAAATTTCATAGTTCTATAACGTAGTTTGATCATCTTTTTGATATAGTAAAGGAAAGGGGGAGAATATATGTATACATTAAAAATCGTTTCAGACAGAGAAGCTCTTTATCAATTTGCAAGTTATGTAAGAGTTGTGCAAGGGGTGGAAGATGTATATGTAGAGGTGGGAGAACCTTTATATGAACATCCGTTGATGAAGTTTTATGTACATATTAAGCTGGAGGAAACATATGAGCAACATAAAGCGTTACAAGAAATAGCAAGATTAGTAGAGTTAGGACGTTTTACATATGTTCATTATCGTAATGATGAAATTGAAGAAGCTTTTGAAGCTGTAAAATATGAAAGTTTTAAGAAATAAGGGTGAAAAAAGGGAGGCGAAAGCTTCCTTTTTTTTCTTGGAAATTACATCAACAAAAGGAGAAAAATTTTGTTATGATAAGGGAGGGTGAGGAAAGGAGAGTTTACATAATGGGGTATATTGAAGAGTTACGCAAAGTCGTTGGGACAAGACCACTTATTCTCGTTGGATCAGCAATAATTATACTAAATGATAATCAAGAAGTATTGCTTCAATATCGTTCAGATACATATGATTGGGGTGTACCTGGCGGCGCGATGGAACTAGGAGAAACGACTGAAGAAACTGCTCGCCGAGAATTATTCGAGGAGACGGGATTAACTGCAAAAATAATGCAATTTCTAGGTGTCTTATCAGGAAAGGAAGTATATTTCCGTTATCCTAATGGAGATGAAATTTTTAATGTCATTCATCTGTATCAGGGGCATCATGTGAGTGGAGAGCTAAGGCTTGATCATGAGGGATTGAAGCTTCAATATTTTCCGGTAGATAAGTTACCAAAATTGAATGAAACGACAGAGAAAATTTTACAAAAATTTTTATATGCATTAACAGAATAGAAGGTTAATTCCTTCTATTTTTATTATATTAAATATTTTGATTTTTTAGTATGTTTATAGTATGATAGATGTAGACATACATCTTATGGAATTTCACCTAAAAACTGACTAGGGTACATAAGAGAGGGGCAAGTGCAAAATGCATAATGTTGTTATTACAGCTGCAGTTCGTTCGCCAATTGGAACTTTTGGAGGAGCGCTAAAAAATGTAACGCCAGTAGAATTAGCGGTTCCTGTACTTCAGGAAGCTGTAAAACGAGGCGGGGTAGAACCACACGAAGTTGATGAAGTAATTTTAGGTCATTGTATTCAAAGAACTGATGAAGCAAATACTGCAAGAACAGCTGCATTAGCGGCAGGATTTCCTGACACAGTTACGGGTTATACAATCCAACGCCAATGTTCTTCAGGTATGCAAGCAATTATGTCAGCTGCAATGCAAATTCAATTAGGTGTAAGTGATGTTGTTATTGCAGGTGGAGTAGAAGCAATGAGCTCAAGCCCTTATGCATTAAAACAGCACCGCTGGGGACAACGTCTACAGCACGGAGAAATTCGTGATACGGTGTGGGAAGTACTAGAAGATCCAATTCACCATATTATGATGGGTGAAACAGCTGAAAATCTAGTTGACCAATATGAAATTACAAGAGAGGAACAAGATGAAGTTGCGCTTCGTAGTCATACATTGGCACTGCAAGCAATTGAGTCTGGATACTTTGACGATCAAATTGTTCCTATTACGATAAAAGAACGTAGAAAAGAAATAGTATTTTCGAAGGATGAACATCCACGTGCAGATATTACAGCGGAAAAATTAGCAGGATTAAAACCAGCTTTCCGTAAAGACGGATCAGTAACGGCAGGGAATGCATCTGGCCTGAATGATGGAAGTGCGGTTCTAGTATTAATGAGCGAAGAAAAAGCGAAAGAAAAAGGCTTACAACCGTTAGCTAGAATTGTTGGATATTCAGTAGCTGGAGTAGATCCGAAAATTATGGGTATTGGACCAGCACCAGCAATTCGTAAAGGATTAGAAAAAGTAGATTGGTCATTAGAAGATGCAGATTTACTTGAAATTAATGAAGCTTTCGCGGCTCAATACCTAGCTGTAGAGAAAGAATTAGGTTTAGACCGTGAAAAAGTGAATGTAAACGGTAGTGGTGTAGGACTTGGACATCCAATCGGTTGTACAGGAGCTCGTATTACGGTAAGTTTAATTCATGAATTGAAGAGACGTGGTTTAGAAAAAGGAATTGCCTCTCTATGCGTCGGCGGCGGTATTGGGGTAGCATTATTTATAGAAGCACTATAAAAAAGAAGCAGCGCTTGCTGCTTCTTTTTTACGATTCAAATAGATGCTGGAATAGTCGATCACGGTTTTCAAAGAAAAGTTTTGTCGTTTGGTAATGCTCAGTGTCTTCTAAGGCGGATTCGTGAATCCCTTCTTGTGTTAAAGAGTATATAGTGGATTCAGGGTAAGCCATTAAAATAGGAGAATGCGTCGCGATAACAAATTGTGAACCTTGTTCCGCTAGTTCGTGCATTCGAATGAGCATGGAAAGTTGTCTCATTGGTGATAAAGCTGCCTCAGGCTCATCTAAAATGTATAAACCTTGTCCTGAAAAACGATGCATAAATAAGGAGAAAAATGATTCACCGTGTGATTGGTTGTGTAGTGAGGTGCCACCATATGAGTCAATAACTGGATTTCCACGTGCGTATGGATCGGCATCCATTTCATCAATATAAGAAGCAACGTTATAAAATGATTCAGCGCGAAGAAAGAAACCATCACTTGGTGTATTGAAACTTTTAGAAATGCGAAGGTATTCATGTAAAGATGAATGTGAATCGTTTGTGCTAAAGCGGAAGTTTTTCGTTCCACCTTCTGCGTTAAAACCTAAAGCGATTGCAATTGCTTCAAGTAATGTTGATTTACCGGTTCCGTTTTCTCCAATAATGAATGTTACATTTGGATGAAAAGCTAGAGATTGTAATTTTTGGATAGCGGGTAAACAGTAAGGATATGTGGAAAAACTAGGGATATTTTCTTTCTTTAATGTGACATTTTTTAAAAAGGGTACGTCAATCAATATATAAACCTCAATTCATAACGGATTTTGATTCTAAAAAAGCAGCAAATACAAGTGTAAGACAACTTGCAAATAGTATTGTATATTGAAGTGCACCAAAACCGAGACCTTCCCAGCCAAAAGACATTCTCTGCCATATAAAAATGAAAAGAACGCTCATAAAGCCAACGAGAGCAGGAAGGTATTTTATAATCTTTAAGTGCTTCCACAGAAAAAAGCTGATGTATGTAAGTACAAAGAAGATAAACAGAACAAGAAAAAAGACAAGTGTTAATGACATATGAACCCCTCCTTATTTTCTGAATATTTCATGTGGATTATAACATGTAAACTACCATATTCCAATGTGAAAATAAATATTGCATCAAGATCAATTCTCTCGTTATGATAGATGGTATTCTAATAAAGATATGAAAAGGAGTCAAAACATGCCGTTTACATTTGCACACCCAGCAGCAATTCTTCCTTTGGTGAAAAAGCGTTCTCAATATATTTCAGTAACGGCTCTTATATTAGGGAGTATGGCGCCTGATTTTGAATATTTTTTACGCTTTAGGCCGTATGGTGTTATTGGGCATACATGGCTTGGATTCTTATATTTAAATTTGCCGCTTGTATTTCTACTCGCATACATATATCATTACATTTTAAAAAAGCCGTTTATAACACATTTACCTAAACCGTTTGCTGGCTACTATACATATGCAGTAGATGAGAGGTGGGGGCTTCATACATGGAAGGATTTCTTTGTATTTTGCTATTCTGCTTTATTTGGTATGCTCACGCATGTCGTTTGGGATGCGTTTACTCATCATACAGGCTACTTCGTTATGAAAATAGCATTGTTACAAAGAGAATTACATAGTATCCCAGTGTATAAATACATGCAACACGGAAGTACATGTGTAGGTTTATTATTACTATTATACGTACTATGGAAGTATAAAGATGAAACAGGGAAAGATATGATGATAGCTTCAGAAAAAAGGAAGTATTGGGTTTCGTCAATCATTGTCGCAGCTATAGTATTTATCGTTCAAGCGTTTATAGATCCCTATTTTCATATTTTCCAAATAGGAGGTATAATAGTATCTGGACTGACAAGTTCGTTTTGTGGACTCCTCATTGTTTCTATAGTTTACAAAGCAAGGGACTAATTTACATTACTGAATGATAGTGTTAGGAGAAATTATATGATGAAAGCATGGAAAAGTATTTTTGTTTTATGTAGTTTTCTTCTTATGTTAAGTGGTTGCTTCCATCAAGAAGAAAAGAAAGCTGAACCGAAGAAGAAAGAATCTATTCCTGAAACAAAAGAATATGGTGGGCGTGAGCTGAAAAAAGTAGGACAAAAAGTGAAAGAAACAGGATGGGGTACTTTTAAATTAGAACAGATCCATTCTGTGAATCAAACATTTGAAGTAGCACCAATGAAAATTCACGTACAAGATGTGAAAGTAATCTCTTTATCGCAGATGAGTAAAGATGCAAAAAATACATTAAAAGTATATACGGCATTAACTCCTGAAGAAGTAAAGCGTAGATTAGGAGATAAAGTAAGTCAAGAAGATGCAGAGTTATATGCATCGATCAGTGGTACTGAGATTAGTGATACGATTCGTTACGTTGAAATTACATATAAGGTGGAAAATAGCGGGAATAAAAATATACAATTTTTCTCTATGAATGATGTTACGATTAATGATAAGCAACATTTTAAAGTAGCAACTCAAAACTTTTTATATGATGAAGATACGCTCGTTGGTACAAAAAATGTATCAAGGGAAGACTATAAGCCTGGTGAAACAAGAAATGGTATTATCGGCTTAATACTTGATGATGGAAAAGAAAAGGTAAAGGATATTAAGTTTACAACAGATAATGTAATCGCAGCAGATACAGAAACGCAAGATGTTGTAAAAGAGCCACAAACTTTTAATATCTCACTTTCTGAGTAAGAGTTTTTTAAAAATATGTAAGAAAAGACAGTCAGCGCTCAAACAACTATGCTGACTGTTTTTTCTGTTCTTTTATGTATGAATCTACACTTTGAAAAGGTACCTTAATTTTAAACGCATCTTTTTGTTCATTAAATTGCTTTTCATTATACGGGCCAAACCGTTTATTATGCTTTACGTCGATAATCCAATAATACTCACTTTTTTTATTTGCAATTGCCCCGTCAGGGTTATTCGGATCTGATTTTTCCTCAATTTGTTTTGCAATAATGTATTTATCATCCCAAGCTATGTCTGTAAGTTTTGCAGGAATGTATTGTGTGGCATATACAGCATCTTGCGATGGGAAAAGTTCAAATGCATTTCCAGAAGTACGTATGAGTTCGTATTCATCGTTAATCGTATAAGTTATATGATTTGTATTTCCAGCACAACCGGCTAATAGGAATGCGACGAATAGGATTATCCATTTTTTCAATATGGGAACCTCCTTTATAATGCTGTTGTAACACATTGTACAAGAAAAGTAAGAGAAACGCTAGTTTACAATGTTTTTTAGAAGTGGTACGATGAGACGGGTAAAGAAGGATATGAAGGAGTCGACATAAAATGAAGTTAAAGATGCATCGTCCAGCGCTTGTAATGAATCGCATAGGTGCTTCCCTAATTGACATGTTTTTAATCTCGGTTATGTATGGCGCAGTAGTAGCTATTATGACCGGAAATTATAGTGCTATTTTTAATCGCTTTAATATTAGTTTTGGTGATTATAGATATGATCTCACAGTAGTTTTTATATTAATGGCGATATATTTTATTTTGGTACCCTTTATTTGGAACGGTGTTACACTTGGTAAAAAGGTAACGAGAATAAAATTAATTTCATTGAAGAGTGAAAAGTTAACATTACAAACATTAATTATAAGATTTTTTGTATTGTTATTACCGAACATATTGCTACTTGGAATTCCGATATTATGTAACGTATATATGATGTTATTCCGCAAAGATAATTGTGGTTTTCAAGATTTAATTACAAAAACAAAAGTGATAAGTCTTGTATAATAAAACAGAGACCTTTTTATACATAAAATAAGAGGGTCTTTTTTTATCCCGCTTTAA
>NZ_JAKUFT010000087.1:0-18800 GCF_022663605.1 Bacillus cereus group sp. BfR-BA-01379 | reverse complement strand
TGGTAATTTCTTATTTCCTATTTTAATTTCTACTATTGCATCTTTTTCTACTTTTACAGCTATTTTATCTTTTAATAATTCGTAACCTTTAGGCGCTTCTGTTTCCGCAAGAGTATAGTTACCTATTGGTAATTCTTTTGATATCGCTTCTCCTTGTTCATCTGTTACTAACTCACCAACTACTTTTTTATTTGAATCTTCAATATGAAACTTTGCCCCCATCAATTCTTTATTATCATTATTACTATCTACTTTTTTTATCTTTACTTTTCCTTTACTAGGCTTGTTCCAATGTTGCCAGTTAAATTTAAAATTGTGAAATTCAAATCCACCAGTTTGTTGTACCGTACCGACAAATGCTTGTCCATTAATCGAACCTCCTTTTGTTTCTAATACAGCATTTGGAGCAAACACACTCCCAACGACACCATATCCCTCTGTTGTGATCTTTTTTGCATTAGGAAAAACCCATATCACTTTCCCGTATAACTCAGTGAACGGTGAATTAGGAGAATAGGGTTGTGATGTAGGAATTATATCTGTAGCCCTACCGATATTGTTCGTGTCATATAAGATAGCACCATTTTTAAATGTAACCTCTATTGCATCCGAATACATAACGATAAAATCTTTTCCTTTCGCATTAGGTAAAAAGACATCTCTTATATCTAAATCGATTTTTCCTACCAATTCTGATGCGACATAAATATTAGGATTGTTTATATCTTTTCCGATTCCATAACTCATATTTGGAATTGGGGTATTCGTTTTATATTGACCTGCATTTTTACTGACTTGGTTCACTATGTTGTGAAATTCATTAAATTTCGCGTCAATTTCTAGTTTTTCTTTATAAACGATACGATCATAAGAAGATTGTATGATACGATCTGGATCACTCTCTTTTGTCATTACGACTATTCCGTTTTGAATAATAAAAGATTCCTCTCTTGATTTTTTAAATTTTCCAGACAATAACAAGGATGGATATCCTTCATCATCCCATTTCTCCCCAACTATATTAGATGTTCCCGCTGCTGCACCTACAATCGTATAACCAGATGCATCCATATCACCTTGAACTGCAATTGCTCCTTCAATGTCGCCACCTACTGCTTTATGGTTACCAAAGACGACAGCATTATAACGCGATATATCCCCTAGACCTTCTAAGTTAGTCGTGGATCCATATATTTCTTTTGGTGCATATACGACAAAACTTACACATAACATTAACAAAACCATAAAATGAATACTTACCAACTTTAATCGTAACCTCAATTCCTTTATTCCCACCTTTACCGTATTTTTTCTACAGTCAAATAAAGTGAAACTTTTTTCAGTGAGGATTTACTTTACCCTCTATATACCTTCTTTGCTTATCTCTGGATTTTCGGTCCCACTGCCCATTAATACATGATAAATAAATTCATTCTATCGAGTTAATTTTTTCTTATAAATTAAGACTAGAAACACACATAATAATAGGATTAAGACTACTACGGTCCACTTATTAAACATAAATATCTCTTTACGCATTTTTTGTTTTTCTTTCTCATTAAACTCCACACGCTCACCTCGAACCAGTAATCTATTTGTATTTACTCCATAAGGCGTACATGTAATTAATGTAATATAATCTTTATTTTCCACAATTTTTAAATCGTCCGTTTCGTGTGGTAACACTACTTTAATTTGATCTACTTTATAAGCAAGAACTTTGTCTAAAGAATGAATATAAAAAAGATCTCCTTCACTCAACTTATCTAAATCTGTAAATAATTTTGCTGATGGTAAACCACGATGCCCTGTTAAAATAGCGTGCGTATTTTCTCCACCTACTGGAAGTGAAGAATAATCTAAATGACCTACCCCGCGACTCAATATTTCCTCAGAGGTCCCTTGATAGATTGGTAGTTTTATATTAATTTTCGATATTTCAATATACCCCATTACATCACCTAAATTTAACGCATCGGCATACGCTTGATGATTATTTTTTTCTTCAGAAAATGGATCTGCAAATGTTTTCATGGAGGTTTGAACTTGTTTATTATATTCGGCTGCTTCTTTCTCCCTACGTTCGACTTCTTTCTTTTGTAGTGCTTTAATCTTCTTATCGTAGGAGCTAATCTCAGAATAATGTGCACGAGTCGCTAACCAATTACTAATAGTAGGATATAAAAAAATAGCTAATCCAAATAAAAAAATACCTCCTAAAACAAGATTTCGTTTCATATTTCCACCTCTGTATATACTAAAATATCGAAAAGAGGGAAGCATTTTGCTTCTCCCCTTTTTACATCACTTGGTTACATGGTCCTAAAGCCTTAATTATTAGCAAACTTTTTTCTAAAGAAAACAAATACCGCTGTAGCCATTAACGCAAGGCCTAGTACAGTAAATAGAGTCGTTCCGATACCACCCGTTACAGGAAGAATCCATCCACTTTTATTATTTTCAATCGATAATTTAACCGTTTGATTATTTTCGCTAATCTTTACATCAATAGGATCCTTTAATAATTGATATGAAGCTGTTGTACCATCTTCTTTTGTATAAGTTGGTGCTTTCGTTTCAAAAATTTGATAGTCTCCATACGGAATGTTAGTCCATTTAATAACACCATTTTCATCTGATACACCTGTGACTTCTTTACCTGCCACAACAACTATTTTTCCATTTTTATCTTTAAGTACAAACTCCGCACCTTTTAATTTCTTCTTATCAGCACCATCAACTTTTGTTAACTCGATAATTCCAGTTGTCGGAACAACAACTACAGGTTTAGATTCCTTTTCTCCAATTACATCATTTTTATTTATAAAATCAATTTTTGCTGTATTTAAAATTTCTGAACCAGATAGTACTCCTTCTTTTACTTGTGATTTAATTTGTAAATGAAATTCTTTTTTACCATCTAACTTTGTGAAATCTTTTACTATAGCTGTTACTTTTTGACCTTCTACAGCGACCTCTACAATGCTTGCATTTACTTCCGCTCCATCAATTTTCACGATTGGTTTTCCTTGAATCATTAAACGATTGTCTAATGTATCTGTTACTACATATTTTTTGTATTCTTTAATGTCTTCTGGAATTAATGTTTTGATATCATAATTGTAATTAGTTAACGGATTAATTGGTAACGCTTCCAAATTACCGTTAATCTTTTTATCAATATTTGGTTCTTCATAGTTTTGCACTTCTACTTTAACTACTGTACCAGAAGTAATTGTTCCATCTTCGTTAATAGTTCCGGAGGTCTTTATAAAAAACTCGTGTTTAGTCGGATCTAGTACATACCCTTTCGGCGCTTTTGTCTCTTGGAAATAGTATTCCCCATACTCTAATCCTTGCACGCGAATATGCCCATTACCATCTGTTGCTAACTCTTTTTTCACTTCTGTACCATCTTTTTTAAATAAAGAGAATACTGCACCTGTTAATGCTTTTTCATTTGCACCACTCTTTACTAAATCAACTGCACCACGTTTAATCTCATTTTTCGGATACATATGAACATCATAGTTTAGCACCTTACCCTCTTTATTCGTTAATGGAATATCCACTGTATACGTATTTGGATTCAGGTTAACATGCGGAGGTCCTGCCACTTCTTTCACTTCATAACGTCCTAGCGGAAGATCTTTTAATACAGCTTGTCCGTTATCATCTGTTACTACTTGAGTTGGAGTTGCTCCCATTACAGGCTTCACATCTTCTTTCACGATTTTCCCATCGTTTGAAATTTTTTCAAACGACGCAACCCTTTTCACTTCAAACGTTACACCTTTTAACGGCTTCGCATTTGTTGGTACTTCTTGATTTGCAGAGCCATCTCCTTCTATCCCCTGTGCGCCATCTTTTTCTTGTTCATATTTATGGATCGTTAAAGTACCTTCGGATGGTGAAGCTGCCTTTACTAATACACTAGACCATGTAGAAAATGTTAAGAAAAATACTAAAAGCACACTAAATATTTTTTTCATTTCTCTTATCCCCTTTACTACTTCTATCATTTTAAAAATCTCTTTATTACTATTACCCTCTTAAAAGTAATAGTGTGCCAAGTACCAGATTTAAACGAGTAACCTAAAACATAGTCGTCCAACAATCCATTGTTTACAATCACTTATTCACTCTTCTTATTTTCTATTATTACGTTGTCTCTCCGTACGATATATGTAGTTTCCCCCCTGAATTACACTTATATCTCTACTTCAAAAATCATTACATATTAACTTCTATCGCAAATTTCCATTAATTACTTAACTTAACTTCAATTCATTAATCGCTCCCTTCCTATCCCTATTTAAAATCCAATCTTAATCATTTTTGATACATATAAGCAATGAACAACGAATAAGTGTTACAATTCATATTTTACGTTACTCCCTAAAACTATTACCTGTATATTCAAATAATATGTGCTATCCATGTTAAATTATGGTATTATTCTTAGAAGTTTATAATTTTTATAGATAAAATTTTTCCGTTTCTACTTATGAAAAAAGGGAATATGTAAACATTCAACTATTACACACAACTGTAAGGAGGAATAATATGACTAAAAAGCTCAGTCTAGTTGAGATAGAGTACATTTGTAATATGTTTTTCCAATCTTTTGAAATTCCAGTTTGTTTTTTAGATTGTAACAAAAATATTCTTTTAGAATTTACATCAAAAGATGATTCACATTCGTTCTATAAATCAAAAATAGAACAGTTACATGTGCTTTTTCAAAAAAATGATTCAAATAATTCACCTATCTTCAGAACTCACCAATATTTAGGGCACTTCATTTTAATTCACATAAAGAGCCATTATATGGTGAATGGTACTGTTATTATTGGGCCCTTGACACATGTAAATTTTTCTACAAGTAAAGCGGATAGTAACCTTAATTTTATTTCGAATTATAAAAGAACAAGAGATCATTATTTTTCATTGTCAGTCAAAGATCAAAAATTCTTTGTGAATATAGCAATATTGTTCTATAACATTCTCTATAAAAAAAATTCAGATGTAAGTACCTTTTCAAATAACAGTGACTCATTTCATGTAAGTCATAGCAGTATCTTAAACGAGGATGTATATATTTCAATGCAAAAAAACGAATCTATCTGTCATAATTTGTATATAGAGAACCAACTACTTGGAGCTATAGAAAACGGGGATAAAGAAAGCGTACTCAAATATTATTACGAATTCCAACAAGAGACTTTTTCATCCTTATCTTCGTTCCATCAATTAAGACGTCATAAAAACATTTGTATTTCATCCATCACACTTGCTACTAGATATGCTATAAAAGGAGGACTTCCTTCCGGGATTGCTTACAAGATTTACGATCTACACATCCAAAAGACAGAGGGTTTAAAAGACACAGAATCTGTTTGGGATTTATTAAGAAATGTTTTCTGTACTTTTGCAGACCGTGTAAAAGCACAAAAAATACAGAAATACTCAAAGACTATCGTTATTTGCAAAAACTATATTTTTGAAAATATTTACAATCAAATATCTGTTAAACAACTTGCTAAATTTGCAAACGTAAATTCAGATTATTTATCTATATTATTCAAAAAAGAAGTCGGTATTTCATTAATTGAGTACATTCAACGTGAACGAATTGAAGAGGCAAAAAAATTATTAACTTTCACAACCTATCCCTTATCAGATATATGTGCTTCGCTCAACTTTAGTGATCAAAGCTATTTTACTAAAATTTTTAAAAAATTCACTAACGAAACACCTGGTAAATACCGAAAATCTCATGTTGTCATATAGAGTTAAACTTTCATTAAAACAAAGTGTTTTTAGTAACTTATCAATGGCAGATTAAAATTACTTCCACATTCATGACCTTTTGAATTTAGGCTATTTTTAAATCAAAAAAACACGTTACTATTCTTTTATTTGAATGAGAATAGTAACGTGCTTTATATGTAATGTAGGTCTGTAGGCAAAATAGCGTCCAAACGCAAAGTTTTATAGAAGCAAAATACACCACTTAAATACTAAAATCTTATTAAGTAAAAAATTCATCTAATAATTATTGTGTGAGAAATAAATCCTACTATTATTTTTGTATCTTTCTAAATTTACGAAGGAAAGTGAGTACTGTACCTGCAATAACCATCCAAATGCCCATTGTTGCACTGTTAGTTGTACTAGCACCCGTGTTTGGAAGTTCTTTATATGTAGACTCTTTTTTATCGGAATTACTGTTGTTCGGGATATTACTGTTATTAGTAAGGCCATTAGCTTTGCTAATGTCTTTATCTTTCACCAATACTTTTTGCATTGTATGAACCTCATTACCTACGGAATCTTTGACACTATATATGATTTCAAAAGTACCAGCTTTAGAGGTATCTACAGTTCCTTCATACGTTACGTTAGAAGTAACGTCACCGTCCTCTTTATCAGTAGCTAATACTCCTACCATTGGATCAAATTGATCTCCCTCAGTAATTGTAGTTGTAGCAGGTACTTTAAGTATTGGTATTTCATTTTTAACTTCATCTCTAACTTTGATCGTTACAGTTTGTTTCGCAATTACTTCATGACCTTTAGAATCTGTCACTGTGTATGTTATTACGTAAGTACCGGATTTAAAGGTATTTACTTCACCATTAACTTTTACTTTAGAAGTAAGATCGCCGTCTTCTTTATCAATAGCTAATACTTTTGCCATAGGATCGAATGAATCTCCTACATGAATTGTCGTTGCAGTAGGCACTGTTAATGTAGGGTTTAAATCTGATATTTCTCCATGTCCCTCTACAATTACCGCCTGTGTAGCCGTTGCATTCCCCCCTTGAGAGTCAACGACCGAGTAGTCCACAATGTATGTACCTGGTTTAGAAGTATCTACATCACCTTTATGTTTTACTTTATTTGTTAAATCACCATCTTCTTTATCAACAGCTTTTACATTACTCATCGGGTCAAACGTATCACCAACACGCAGTGTAATTGTAAGAGGTACAGTTAATTCAGGGACTTGATTTTCTGCAGTTTTTTCGTTTTCTTTCACTGTTCCTTTAATTTTTGCTGCATCAAAAGCTTTTTGCACCGCTCCAACCTCAATTGAGTTCGCACCATATTTGTTTGTTGCAACTTTCAGACACGCTATTCTTAATTCAGAGAAATTAGAAGTCATGTTCAATTCATCTGTATTTGCATAATAGAAAATATCAAACATTTTATCTTCACCAATACCATTTACAGTTACACCATTCTGAGTTCCACCTTGTGCAATTAAATACGCGACTTTATTAATAATACTTGAGTTGAAATGAACGCCCTCATTATCTTCTCCGTTTAAATCACTGTATTTGCTATAATCATCTGGATACGGTAATCCATTAAAAAATTTGACTGCAGATGGATTCTTCATATTACGGAGAACTGATCCAGTTTGTTCTCCTATTGTCCAATTAAATTCCCCATTATTTATGTATTTCTCAATAGCCGTTCCCATAATATCAGATAACGCCTCGTTAATTGCCCCAGATTCTCCGGAAAATTCAAGATTAGATTCGCTAGATGTAACCGCATGTGTAAATTCATGGCCCGCTATGTCAAATGCTTTCACCATTGGATCACCATATATTAGCATACTAACATTGCTAATATTAGCACTAAATGCATTCCCCCAATTTTTAGGATCATCTGTTTCTCCAGAATCCCATGCATGTACAACTGATACTACTTTTTTCCCCTTATTATCAAAACTATTACGTTTATATTTATTTTTATAAAAATCATATACCTTTGTTGCTAAGAAATGAGCACTTACCGCCTTTGGATCATTAAATATTGTTGAAGTGCTAGTTGCTAATATACCAGGATAATATCTGTTTTCAAAAGTAATATCTCTATAATTTACATCATATGTCTCAATTCCTTGCCCCCTTGTATAATCAGCAAGTGCATATGTTCCATTACTTTGTTCAGAAATACCGAATGTGCGAATTATACCTAAATCATCTTTACCTGTTCCGGTTAATGATTTGACATTGCTTTTTTTACTCGCCTCAATTGATTCAACATACTCTTCACTTACTTTTAAACCTGACTCTTGCACCATATTTTTCAACATATCTCCATTATTAGCATTCACTAAATAAGTTCCAGATACATAGTTTGGTGTTGCAGCTGTAAATGTAACTTGATATGCATTGCTAGCCTGTCCATTATTTTCATTTACAAAAATAACTTCCTTAACTTCTGGCTCAGAAATAAATGTAATATCGTTCCCGTACTTCGTATAAATAAATTGTTTTGCATCTTCTTTTGATAAATTAATTGGATTCTTTAAATCTTCTTGTGTTAAATTTTGTGCACTTTCTCCTGAAACACTTTTAATAACACCCTTTTTATCTACATGAGCAGTCAATTGGTGTCCATACACTTCTTTTCCTTCATATATTTGTTGCATACGAACAAGTGTAGTCCCATCATAAGCCCCACGATTTTGAAAAACCTTGTAATCTACCTCTTTGTCTCCACTAACTTGTTTTGGAGACAAAGCATGCTCCGTCTTTTCCTTAAGTGCATCTTTCACTATATTCTCAGGCGTCTTTTGTGATGGTTGTGTAAGTTCCCCTGTACGGAACGAATCCTCTTGAATTTCAACTTGCATTTGATCTTTTTCCTCTGCATAACCCACTTCATATGGTGTTACAGTTATTAAGGTTAATCCTGTTGTTAAAGCAACTATAGCTATTTCTTTTTTATTTTTCATGTTATTTTCCTCGTATAATTTCCTAAAATATGAAACTGCTTAAATGTATTCCTATCAAAAATAGAAAAATAAAAAGTGTAACACATTACGTAAACTGTATTATAAAAAGATGACTTCTGTAAACAACAAAAGTCATCCCTTCAATATGTAATATCCCTAATATATTTTTAATATATAATTTCTATATAAATAGAAAAAAGCATTCATTAATAAGCATTTTGCATGACTTTTATTAGGTCATTTATATTTTCAACTTTCTGCTGAAACTGATCAAATTTGCTATGTAGCAATCTAGGATTTTTATCTTCAGTTGAAATAACTTTTTTTAATTCCTCTTCTAATTTATCATATGTATCAAAGAAATTATCAAATTCTACACTTACAAGTTCTTCATTTTCACGATAAAATCTTTTTGATTCTATATAAGTCATATATGATTTATTTAAAAATCCTAATGAAATTAAATATTTAGAAGTGTTTTCTTGATAAATAGCAATATCACATGCTATTTTAATATCAGAATAAGATTTTTGAACGAAACAATGTAATTCAAAAATCTTAAACTTTAATCCATTATTCATTTTATCCCCTCCCATCCTATCTATTCTACATAAAAAAAGAATATTATACAAAGTAAAATATCAATATAGTACAAAAATAAAAAGCGTAAGAATAATTCCTTCCGCTTTTTATATCAAAACATACATTTCATATTGTGCTAAAGAATTCTTTTCGAATCCAGTTTTCTTTAAAAATCCTTCTAGTAAATTGTTGTTTGGAAACCCAATTGATAAACTTGTTACATTCAACTCATTTCTTGCTATTTGTAATAATTTTGATCCAATATTACGATTTCTATAGTCTTTGTCTACGAAAAGAAAACTGATTTTACCTTGTTCATTCACACATATAGCACCCTTTAAATCATTATCAACATATGCACCGTAAAATGTATTACTTGTTTTTTCGATATAATCCATATCATTTTGCCAATTTATATGGAAGTGTAACCATTTCTGAACTTCAAGTTTAAAAGATGGAAAATCTAATTGTTTTACTTTAATTCCCTTGCAATCTTTATTAATTATTTTAGTCATATCTTTTAAATTATAATAAGATAGATCGTACACTTTTTCATAGCCTAATTTCGTATAAAAATGAATCGCTCGGTCATTGCCTACAATGACTTCAAGAAAAAGTTGCTTACACTCATTTTGAAGCGCCTCTTCTTTATGCAGTTCAATTAACTTTTGACTCACACCAATACCGCGGTAATTAGGATGAACCGCTAATGTTCCGCAGCGCATTGTTTTTATGTTTTCATAATCCTTTATCCCGCCAAGTATTACACCAACTGATTTGTTATCGTCTAAAGCAAGAAAGGAATGTTTTAGTGAATTCCCTTCTGGTCCCAAAAACCTTTTTATAAAATCTTCTTTTGAAACTTCCATTTTAATAATGTAATCTGAAAATCCATCTTTAAAAGATTCATACACTAAATCTATACTTACTTCACTGCATCTTTTGTATTGAATCATATAAAATTCTCCCCCACTTACTCGTGTTAAACTTAGCATTCATATACGTAAAATGTACTGTTGCCAATCTACCCACCATTCTTTAACTTTTAATTAAACCATTTAATTTGAAATAAACGGGCACTTTCCTACATATCTCTCACTGTTAATTTGTTTTATAACAAACGGTGCAATATCCCCATTTTGTATTTTGATTCCTGGCATATCAACTAAACTCTCTTTTATATTTCCAATACCATTTCCCTCTATAACAAATGGTAATCTAACAATTGTCCAATCTACTTCACTACTTTGGATAATTTGTAATTCTTTATATTTATCTTGCATCATTTTTGATAAAAAAACTTTAAACAAGGTAGCTCCTATTTTATTTACAATTCCCTTCTGATCGCCTGTAACATTTAAAGAACATCCGGAAATTACAATATATCGTTTTATTTCAAACTCCTTCATTGCTTGTATAACATGCTTTGTTACTGTGCTAAAAATATAAGGTTCATTTTTCGGTTGACCTACCGCATTAATTACAACTCGACAACCTTTAAGTAATTCACGTATTGAAGAAAAATCACGTGCATCCCCAATAATAGTTTCTAAATTTTCATTAGTTATCGTCATATTATTAGAATTTCTCGTTAATATTTTCACTTGATATCCCTTTTCTAATGCTTTTTTTACAAGGAATTTCCCGGCTTTTCCGTTTGTACCCAGAATAACTATTTTATTTGTACTTTCCAATATTAACCCCTCTTACTATCTATTATTTACTACATTAATTTCATAAACACGTAAAAAAGAAATTAAATGCTCGCACGCTCGTTCACATGCTAACATTTTAAAGATTTTTTGTTCCTCTTTCGTTTTATCATTTGCTTGATCTGATGCAGCTTTTAAACTGAGAAAAGGTTTGTTATTGATTTGACACACATAAGCAAAGGCTGCCACTTCTTGATCAACCGCTAATGCTCCATATACAGTATGGAGTAAATATCTCATTTCTGAACTACGTATACGTTGATCTCCAGATAGGAATGTACCATAATGAATCGGATCATAAGATCGTATCTTTTTTATTCTTCTTACAATTGACTTTGTTGTTTCAATAGGTGCTGTTCTACCATTATATAAATTAAAAACATCATCCCCCGAACCAGCAGCAGTAACGTCATGTTGTATTGCATTAAGCGCTACTACAATATGACCATTTTTCACCTTATTTGATAAACTTCCGCATATCCCTGTCATAAACAACTCATCTGGCTGAAACTCACTAATTAATAATTGTACACAACTTGCACAACTTACTTTTCCAACTCCAGTTATTACGGAGATAACTTCCATATTATTAATATAATGAAAATGAAATTCCCAAGCTGCTCTTTTTTCAATGCGTTCACTTGGATAAACTTGATGCAAATACGTAAGTTCTGGTTCCCACGCTGATACGATTGCAATACGTTTCATTACACGCTTCACTTCCCCTATTGTTATCATGTAAATAATGTATCTATACTTTCTCGTTCATAATCTGGAATCCACTCTTTATATTTCTCATATAAATTTCGTATTGTTTCTTTATTCTTCGCAATTACTTCACATCCTCTATCATCGTAAATAAACATGATAATATCTTTCGATACATTTACAAGAAATACATCTGGATAAGAAATTTCTTTTTTGCGTCCAAAACGAGGATAAAGACCCGGAAAATCTTCATGATTTGCAGCTTGAATAAGTGGGTATTTAATATCTTCCGCAAGGCATTTTAACGAAAATTGATATGTACAATATAAATCAGCTTCTTCATCTTCAAATAGAAAGGCTAACGTTTCTTGATTTATTTGGAACTTTAAATCCCTCTTTTTAATAAATTTATTGTATACATTTATTTTCTGCGAATTTTTCATATTTTCCTTTTTAAATCGATAAACATTTGTTACTAAAAAGACTTCATCTTCTTTTGAAAATATATCTTCAAATAAGTATTTATTATATGCATAAAGTTGAATGAAGTATTCCCTATTTACATCTTCGGTTCATTCTACATATAGGCCTTTCTCTTTCCCAAAATGAAAATGTAAATGATTTTCCCACTGAAAGTATATATGGGGTACTAATGTAACCCCAGGAAATGTTTGATTCATATATTCTTTTAATTGCATGCTTAATTCCTTTCTACTCTATAATTTCTTTTAACTGCCAATATGCTTCTTCTAGCCACGGGTGTACAACTTTCAACGTTTCTTTTCTATCCCACAAATATGAAATATATGAAAAAGTAGCATGTTCTAAAGATTTTTCTAATCCTTTTTTTACTTCTACTAAGTAAGGTGGTGTCCCATTATGATCCCATTCTATTTTCTCAGCAACAAATAACACTAAATCCATCTTCGTTGCATGTTTACGCAGTGTAGTATGACAACTAATGGCATTTAAAATTTCTTCATCTTCCACTCTAAATATCTCTTTAGCAATTATTCTCGACAGTTTTTGATGAATAATCATCGGGAATTCTCGTTCTTCTTGTAATATCTCTATTCCAAATTGCTCAGCAACTACAATCCGATCTTCATTCGGAAAGATTGCACTAATATCATGTAAATATGCTGCAATTGCTGCCTTTTCTTCATTTACATGATACATAACCGCAATTTTACGAGACTCATTTGCCACTCGAATTGAATGTTTATATGTAACTTCTTTATTGTATTTTAATAGAAAAGCTTTTATATCAGTTTCAATTTTTCCAGTTGGAGTAAATGAATAAATCTCTTTATATACTATAGTAAGTCCCCCTTATTCTTCACTTTCAGTATAATACATTATTTAAATATCTTTCTTCTTTGTATTCGTTATGAATGTTTTAATCCCTTTTTATACGTTACATGAAATTTTATGTGGAATCATTGCTACAAAATACATAAATGTTTGATATTATAGTAATGTTAATGATTTGTTAGGAAAGGAACTACATAATGAATAAAAATATATTAATTATTGATGATGATAAAGAAATTGTTGAATTACTTGCTGTTTATTTGCGAAATGAAGGCTATAACATTTATAAAGCATATGATGGCGATGAGGCATTACAAATGATTTCTACATATGAAGTTGACCTTATGGTACTGGATATAATGATGCCAAAACGAAACGGATTAGAAGTTTGCCAAGAAGTGCGTGAAAATAATACTGTACCTATTCTTATGCTTAGTGCAAAAGCAGAAGATATGGATAAAATATTAGGTCTTATGACAGGTGCAGATGATTATATGATTAAACCATTTAATCCATTAGAATTAGTAGCTAGAGTGAAAGCTTTATTACGAAGATCGTCTTTCCAAAATGCCACTTCCTCCAAGAATGAAGATGGTATTATTCGTATTCGTTCTGCTGAAATACACAAACATAATCATACTGTTAAAGTAAATGGAGAATATATTAAACTTACATCTATTGAATTTGATATTTTATATTTACTTGCGAGTAATACCGGAAGAGTATTTAGTTCCGAAGAAATTTTTGAACGCGTTTGGAATGAAGATGGTTATGGCTCAAATAAAACTGTAATGGTCCACATTAGTAATTTACGAGATAAACTTGAAACAGGAATGAATGGAGAGAAGTTTATCCATACTGTTTGGGGAGTAGGCTATAAAATTGAGAAATGAAGCATTTGATATATTAAAAGATATCCCAAAATGGAAGTTGATTTTTTGGTTCATGTTAGCCATTACCCTTACCCCTATTACTGAATTAATTATATATCGCCTTGTTACAAGTGTAATTGAAAGTTCACTCACGTTAAGCGAGCTCGGAAAAGAATTCATTAGAATTTTTGGATATGAAAAATATAAAGGAATAAAGGAATCTCTATGGATGATGATTGTATCTTATTTGTTTTTATTTTCTATTTTCTCATCCTACCTATACATTTTTTATCGTCATGAAAGAAAGATTTACTATGAAACTTGTATTAAAAAAATGATAGAAGAAATTCGTTATATTGCAGATGGAAACTTCAATCATAAAGTGTCTATCGTAAATCATAATTATCTGGAAGAGTTAGCAACCGGAGTAAATCAGATTGTTGAACAATTAAAAGTCTCAATTGATGAAGAGAGACAGGCGGAACAAGCAAAAAGTGAACTTATTACAAATGTATCGCATGATTTACGTACTCCTCTTACCTCTATAGTTGGATACGTAAATTTAATCCATCATGATAATTATAGAGATGAAGTGGAATTACGCCATTATATACAAGTCATTTACGATAAAGTAACCCGTCTTAATGCATTAATGAATGACTTGTTTGAATATACACGTGTTCAAAATAAAGAGTTAAGTTTATATTCTGTTCCCATTGATATTGTAGAGCTACTTGGACAATTAACTGTTCAATTCCGCATACAAGTTCAAGAAGCTAATATAGAATGTCGCCCTTCTTTCCCATCTCAAAAACTCATGGTATTAGCTGATGGAGACAAATTAGTGCGTGTGTTTGAAAATCTTATTATAAACGCTATCGCTTATGGAAATGACGGTGGATATATCGACCTTTCTGCCTATGAAAGCAATAATATGATTACTATAGATATAACAAATTACGGCCAACCTATTCCTAGTACAGATTTACCTCATATATTTGAACGTTTTTATCGCGTTGAAAAATCTCGATCTACAAACACCGGTGGATCTGGGCTTGGATTAGCAATTGCAAAAAGTATTGTCGAATTGCATAAAGGATCAATTGAAGTATATAGTGATGATAAAAAAACAACTTTCACTGTAAAACTACAACCACATAAATGTTAATACAGCTTAATTTTAGGTCCAATTTCTTACCATATAAGAAATTGGACCTTTTATTTCCCATTAAAATCCAAAATTTAATAATCCTTTATAATTCTTTAGAAATTCTTTACCTTTTCTTTCTTCCTAATTAAGCATTCCTTTTTACAATAGTATTATTGATGTCATAGTAGGAGGATCGCTTATGCAATTCCTGAAAAAGTTCACAGTTTTATTATTATCTTTTGTTATTACAGCACTTATCGTTTTATATTTTTATCTTTATGTAAATGGTCCAATTATTCAAGCTAAATCAGCTATTTTAATAGATGCTAATTCAGGTGAAGTTGTTTATAAAAAAAATGAGGAAATTCCTATACAATCAGCTACTTTATCTAAATTAATGACAGAGTATATCGCAATGGAACAATTGAATGAAGGCAAAATACAGTTAGATGAATTAGTAAAAATAAGTAACGAAGTGTTCCGAGGAGAAAAGAGTCCTATCCAAGTAACTTCGAAAGATGAAACGACAGTTCGTGATTTACTTCATGCATTGTTTTTGACAGGGAATAATCGTTCCGCACTTGCCCTAGCAGAACACATTGCTGGAAACGAAGATAACTTTACACTTCTAATGAATGAAAAAGCAACACAACTAAAGTTATCACAGCCATCCCCATTTCTAAATGCTACTGGAATGAATAACGATACGAATAAACAATCAACTACAACAGCAATAGACGTCGCTAAACTAGCAACACAATTAGTAACAGACTTTCCAGATGTATTGAATATTACGAAACTAACCTCTTACCAATTTACCTTCAAAGACTCAAAAGTCTTCAACACAAATAAAATGATTTATTCCCTTAATAAAAACATTAAACTCCAAGGTGTTGACGGCCTACAAACTAGTTTTTCAACTAATGGTAATTACAGTTTTGTCAGTACAGCAAAACGAGGAGAAACTAGACTTATTTCAGTAATTTTAGAGGCTGATGATGAAAACAGTACTTTTATTGAAACAAAAAAGTTACTACAGTACGGTTTTGATCCTTCCTCATACTCTGCACTCCAAGCTTTTAAAGATGCTGTTACATCTTGGACAGTTTTGCTTCAGTTTAAAAATTTAATCATACAAACATTGTTGATTTTCTTCATTATTACATTTTTAATGTTTTTACATATACGCCAGAAAAAATCCGAGGATTTCAATTAGGAAACTCTCTTATATATAAAAACGGCTTGCATTTACAGTGCAAGCCGTTTTCTAAATTTATAATCCTCTTCCGATTAAATTCGCTGAAACAGGCTGAAGATTTAACTCTCTCGCCCATATAGATAGCTGACCGATATGGTGAATTTCATGTACAATTACATGCCTTAACACTTCACCGTATGTATATGTTTTATCTGTCCACGCAGCTTTTAATATTTTACATTCTAAATTAGTTGACCATACTTGTAAAAAATCTTCTAATTCTCGTTTATATAAATCAGATAACGCTTTCACTTTTTGGATGGATTGATAATCTTTAAATTTCGGTTCATTATCTTCTTTTCCTTGAAGTGCGCTAATCCAGCTGTACTCAACATCGACAATATGGAATAATGTTTCTAAAATACTCCCAACACCCCCTACACGCTTGCGAAATAACTCTTCTTCTGAAAGTTGTTCACACCACTTAAACCAGTCGTCCCTTACTTGCCAATTGTATTGAAATAAAGTGTACAAATTTATCTCTCCCCCTATCCTATAATCCACTTAATAGCATCTATCACGTAATATGGCTCATCTTTTTGAATATAGTGACCACTTTGTTCTGCAATTACAAATTTATTATTGCTTGATAATCGTAATAAATCTTCTTGCAATTGCAACCATTTCATTTGTGCATCTGGCGAATAAAAAGCTTTTTTACCCGCAGCTAAAACGACAAGTGGAATATCATTCATTGATTTACAATATCTATCTACTTCACTTAAACTAAATGTAAACTCTTCATATGAACTTTCATATATAAACTGTTTATAGTAAGCTTCTTGAAATTCAGTAGACATGATTGGTAAAAATGCTTCTTTATAATTTTCTGGTGTCGAATCCACCAAAACAATTCCCAACAAATCTTCGGGATAAAAAGTCGCAAATAAACGTGCATTTATACCTCCAAAAGAATGTCCTACAAAAATATAAGGTGGTTTCAATTGTAATTGCGCTAAGCAACATCTTAAATCTTTTACCATTTCAGAACTAATACCTCTCTTGGAACTCTTTCCACTTTTCCCTAATCCCGCTCGATCATATGTAAGTACCGTCCCATATTCCGTCAACTCTTCAGCAATATGATCCCATGTCTTTGAATAATCGCCATAACCTGCCTCCATTATAATGACTGGCTGCAGCTTCTTTCCTTGGAACTTTTTCGTATACATTTTAAAATCGTCAACTTGTACATATTCCTCTATACATTTAACCAATGACGATCACTTCTCTCAGGCCAAGTTCCTCTATAGCCTGATTCATTATTTCACTTACAGATAAAGATCCATCCAATACAATATCCGAATTCGACTTAACAGCATGAATTGCCTCTAAATAAGCTTTTCTCGCAAATGTCATGTAATGATTCAAATCATTATGTATTTCATCTATTGTACCTTCTTTAAAATCTCGCAAGATTCTTCTAGCCATTGCAATATCTAAAGGTGTGTCGATAAATATTGTTACATCAATGAATTGTCGCATTTCACTATTTAAGTATGCAAAAGGATAATCTACAATAATATAATCTACATTCCCCTCTCGTATAAGATGCTGAATATCATGAATTAATGGTGTAAGTACCCATTCATCATAATTTGCTCCATCATCAATCCATTTACAAATATCAGCAGGACAGTTATCAAAGTTATAGCTATCAAAATAAAGAGCTTTTGAGTTTTCCAATTCATTCGTTAATCTTTCTGTAACAGTTGTTTTACCTCCCCCTGAAACAGCTGCAATTGTAATGACTTTCGTTTTTTTCATAATTCCTCACCATACCCCATTTAATTAACATAATATAATTACAGATAACTATTATTTTTTATCGCTCCATTCATATTCTAACATACTCATTTCCCATAAATTCCAATACGTTTCTCCTACTTTTTTTGACTCTCGCAATAAACCTTCTTTTACAAATCCTATTTTTTCATAACATGAGATGGCCGACGTATTAAAATCATAGACACCAAGAGTTACTCTATGTAGTTTTAATTCTTCAAATGCAATTTGTAGTACTGCTTTCATCATATGTTTCCCTATAGAACGTCCTCTCATTCTCGTATCACCAACTAGCACTTTTCCAATCCTTGCAGATTTATTTATATTGTCTATTTGCCCAAGTGAAATATGGCCAATTACTTTCTTAGACTCTTCATCTATTACTTTAAATGCAAGCGTATTTTCGCTTGTTATATACTTTTCTAATTGCTGTTCATTTAACGGGTATGTAAATGCATTTCCCGACCATTGTATTAAAAACTCCTCAGAGTCAATCCAACCTATTAATTGTTTGAAATCAGACTTTTTAAAGGTTTCTAATTTAATCACTTTTATGCTCCTTTCGTACATCATACTTTATAGCCCCAAACTTATTTCTATATAAAGAATCTATTCTCCTTTATATGAAATTAAAATAAAGCCATTCATATGAATGGCTTTA
>NZ_JAKUFT010000086.1:0-19380 GCF_022663605.1 Bacillus cereus group sp. BfR-BA-01379 | reverse complement strand
GTAGTTAAATACAAATCGTGAACAACCAATTGTTTTCGTAATAGCTATTTTTTGTTCTAAACTAGGATAGATCCGAAACTGATACGCTTTATGGATAAGCACCGCTTTTCACCTCACTTCCTTTTTTATTTGTTTACAATCTTTTTCATGATATGCATGGGAACGATATCATGATATAACCAAATAATACTGATCACGTATTATTTCTTCTTTTTTGTCGAAAGTCCTCTGTCCCTTTCAAAAAAATACAAATGAAACAATTTCGTAGATGTAAAAATTCCTCTGAGCTATAACATTTTCTTTCTATAGGAACGAACTGATTACGATACCGGTACCTTATACTGATTCTTCAACAAGAAGAACCTTTAGGCTGTTGCCTAACCGTCATTCAGCTCCCACCTACTCATTGGAACATGTCCTACCCATTCCTTGAGGTGGGAGTTTTCTGTCGGGAAATGATAAACATAAGATCAACGTAATAAAAACGATGGTTAGCTGTAATTTTCTTATATGCATTTGAACCTCCTAGTAGAAAAATAATTACCGAGAGACAAAAATTATAATAGCAACGATTAAAGTGAATACGCCAGAAAAGAAGGAGAGTGTACTGTGTACTTTCTTTTGTTTCTGTTTTTCTTCTGCACTCATGATGAAAGTCATAATAGATAAGGCGAGGAGCATATAAGGCATTGTAACAAGTGCGTTTGTCAACATTCCGGATAGAGCGAGAGCGATGACAATAAGAGCGGATATAATGCGAAAGATTTTTAGCATATAAATCTCCACCTTTTAAATAGACTACTTACCGGAATAGTTCTGAGAAACTAAGAAATAAAGCACCAGCTCCAGCCATGAAAGCGAGTATACCGCTAGATTTTCTGTCTTGTTTTATTTCTCCTAGCCCTACAGTGAAAGCCATTAATCCTAAGAAAATGAACATATAAGGCATGATTTCTCTATTGCCAGTAAAAAATCCATAGATTGCTATACATAAAGCGATAAGTGCAAAAGTAATCTGTACCCCTTTTAGCATATATACCTCCAGTTATTTTATATAGTTGATAATGAGAATAATAATAATGAATCCTTTTTCCTTATTTGTTTAATGGTAATAACAAACAGTAAAGCACTTAATAGAAATTGTGAAAGTGATAGAAAGTTATGCTGACCTGCCAGTAAACGAATACTGTATATGACGTTTGCTAAATAAGTAGTATACGAAGCGTATTATGAATTCTTCTTGCTGTTTTTTGTATAAGGGTTATCTTCTGGCTTATCAACAGAATGTTTATAAGCGTAGCCTTTATTAATCGTCATGACGGAGAGTACTAGTATGACTAGGACGATTATAATACCGATAATTAATATTTTGAGCATAAAATCCCTCCTTCTCTTTATTTTACATAATTTTGTAATTGATGAAAACAATAGAAATTAAAAGGATGAAAGAAGGGTGTTACATGGAGACGAAAAAAACATATTATATATCAATAGGAAACGGTCAAATTTCACAAGTGAAGACGGCGGATACGTATAATTTTGAGATTTCCGCAAGTGATGAGGAAATTACGGAGTTAAGAGAGTACTTCGATCAAGCATATGTAGAGGATTTAGGTTCATTTGTACGTTCTCACGTTCCGTTTGTTGAGTATCATCACGATTCAAATAATGACCGATATGATGAACAACTACAAAAAGCATATAAAATGATTTACGATTTAGGAAATCATGAGACGAAAGAATTAGTCGCGCAAATGGGAATAATCAATGGATTGTAATTGGATAATATTATGCAGAAAAGCGAGAATATGCTACAATTTGTGGTAGGAAAAACTTGTAACCATCAATAGGGGAGTAATGGCATGTACAAATTTAAAGATTATTACCACAACACTGTACAATTATCGTTTGAACGTTATCCATTTTCTCCTGAGCCAAAGCATGTTTGGGTTGTATGCCGGTACGGGGATCAATGGTTATTAACGCATCATTTACGTCGCGGTCTTGAATTTCCAGGTGGTAAAGTGGAACTCGGGGAAACACCGGAAGAAGCGGCAGTTCGAGAGGTTCATGAAGAAACCGGCGGCATAGTTTCTGATTTAACTTACTTAGGACAATATAAAGTATCTGGAAAAGACAAAATAATCATTAAAAACATTTATTTTGCAACAATTAGTGCGGTAGAAGAACATACGCATTACGAAGAAACGAAAGGGTCTGTTTTATTAACAGACATTCCTGACAACATTAAAACGGATAGAAAATTTAGCTTTATAATGCGTGACGATGTATTGGCACGTACGATGAAACATATAGAAGAAATCGGCTGTTTTACGAAGTAAAGTAGCCGGTTTCTTTTTTTTGTGTGTAAGAATAAATGTAAATATATCTTTATATTGTTTTGGATATATTATACAATTTTGTAAAGGTATATTTACATTTTAGGAGGGGAAAGATGGAGAAAAGAAAAGAAACGACTGTTACTGTTTCGATGGGGAAATTAAATTTCTATTCATGTTGTATAGCATTCGCTCTGGCGATAGGAGTTAGTTTTTTACATTCACTTCTTTCAGGTGGGTTTCAAATTGAAATTACGTTACCAACCCTGTTTCTTTTTATTATCGCAATGATTGTTCTCGTTTGTATTCATGAAGCGATACATTTAATAGGATTTCGCTATATCGGTGGTGTGCCGTGGAGTGAACTGAAATGGGGTGTGAATTGGAAATTAGGTGTTGCATATGCGCATTCTAAACAGGAGATTACAGTAAAGCAAATGAAGAAAGTGTTAATGCTGCCGTTTTTACCAACTGGCATTTTGCCAATTGTAATCGGGTTAGCTACGAATATGCAATCCATCTCATTTTTAGGGATTTTACTAACAGTAGGTTGTATCGGCGACATTGCCCTATATCAAAAAGTTTCAAAGTTTCCAGATGATGCGCAAGTGAAAGATCATCCGAGTAAACCGCAGTTTACAGTATATGAATCATAAGGGAAGAGGAGGCGTTTTTGAATAACGGTCTCCTCTTATGATTTTTTGTTGATAAGTTGATATTCCTTACCATATCACTAATAAAATTCCATGTACTATCGTAATGTTTTCATCTTTACCTCTAAAAACGAAAGCACCTCCAACAAATCGTTCACTATACGTGGATGCTCAAAGTCACCCCAAAATGAATCTCTCTTCCACACACCAAGAATCCCTACTCGTTCAGAACCAAGCACATCGTTTTCTGGATGATCTCCAACGTAAAGACATTCTGTGGCCTTAACGTCTAGTTTTTGCAAAGCTCGCTCGAAAATTTCAGGATGTGGCTTTTTAATTCCTTCCGCTTCTGAAACGAGAATTGTGTTTGTATACGTATGTATGTTTAGTGCGCGAAGATTGTTTATTTGAAACTCAGTAAAGCCATTTGTAATAATGCCGATTTTAATATTTTGTTGTGTTAAACGATGGAGTAATTCATGCATGTTTTTGAAAGGAATACAATGGTGTTGAAAGTTTGTAATATAGTCGTGCAGCAGTTGCTCTGGTGTTAAAGTGGTAATGTTATATTCGCAAAGGAGAGTAGCATATACTTTATCTTTCCACGTATAGCCATTATTATCGAGCTTAAGAAATCGAGAACAATACTCTGGTTTTTCTATGTTCATTAAGTGAGAGGCAAAGCGATTATATTGATCATGAATAAACTGTTCTAGAGATTGGCGCCGATCTAATAGTGTTCCATCTAAGTCGAATAAGACTGCTTGAATCATGAGAAACCTCCTTATAGTTTGTATAATTAAGTATCGCATATTCGTTAGAAATTGATTATGATATTTTTGTAGAATGGCACGACGGAGGTTTATATGAAGAGACTGTATGGCAAGTTAGTAGGGTTTGTCGTTGCAATTGGTTTAACAACAGGATGCGATAGTTCTATGAAGAGTGTGAAGGAAAAAGAAGTTTGTAAGGCAGAAGAAGAATGCGTGAAAATAGGAGATAAGAAACTTCAAAAAGTATATGAAAAAATAGATGGATTATCTGAGCTTGAAGCAGTAGAAGATTATGATATAGAAGAGCATAAAAGTGCGGATATGAAAGAGGTAGAGCAGAAAAAAGAGGATGACGAAAATTATTTCTTTTTAGCATCGTATTATATCGATGGTGATGAAATTGTAGATCCTTATTTTGAAAAAATAGAACGGAAACGTTTAAATAAAGTATTCGCTGAAGATAAAGAAGCGAAAGAAGAGGTGCTACAACAACGGCAAGATAGAGGGTATCATGAAGACTTATGGGATATGTACCGCACTCTGATCCCAGCTAAATATCGCGGGAATATAACAGAATTCGATTTAATAACGGACGGTTATGACGGCGTTGTTGCCCACGTTATGCCTAGTATGGAGAATCCGAAAGATTGGACTCTAAGCTTAGATATACTGGATTCTGCGGTAAATATCGATGAAGTGATGAAAACATTAATTCATGAGACGGCTCATGTGTTGACGCTTGGGCATAAGCAAATACCAGTAGATGAAAAGTATTTGAAGGATTTTGACGAAGATAAAGATATTTCAAATTACAGAAGTAACTGTGAAATGCTGTTCTTACAAGAGGGGTGTGCGAGGGGGAAATCTTATATTAATCAATTTTATAACTCTTTCTGGAAGGATATTGAGCAGGAGTGGACAGAAAAGAAAGTGGAAGAAAGTGAAGAAGCTCAAATTGAATTTTTTAAGGAAAAGCATGAGGAATTTGTATCGCAGTATGGAACGACAAATGTAGCGGAAGATATTGCAGATACGTTTACAGCGTTTATTTTGCAAGATTCCAAAAAGGTGAAAGAAGGATCGGAGTTAAAGTATAAAAAAATTGCGTTCTTCTATCAGTTCCCTGAGCTTGTAAAAATGAGAGCGGAAGTGTTGACGGGATTATATGATGTTTCGAAAACGTTAGAACAACAAAGTGGACACTAATGCGAGTTATATATGTAAGCCAAGAAAACGTAAAGAATTTTAGTTCTTTGCGTTTTTTCACATTGATAAAATTGAAAATTCTGTCTCTTTTATAAAAAAGAAGAAGGAACTGAAGCTTTAAAAGAGAATTAGTATAAAAATGTCACAAATTAGACACAATTATAATGCGCATATTGTAGGGACTATAAGTTTACTCTCAAGGAGGTAATGAAACGTATGAAAACGATTCTTGCGGTTGCTGGTCTCATTTGGGTAATGTCTCACGGTTTTCCGATTTTTGAAGGAGAGCAAATTCGTAGTGCATTAAATAAAAAGTATGATGATTATCATGTAATAGATCGAAAAGAAAATGTCGTTACAGTACGTGTGAAAGATTGTTTCCATACAGTTACAGTCGCGGATGGCAACGTTACAAATGAAACAAAGATGTGTGATAAAAGGTAAAGAAAGAAGCTGACTATAGTCTATCGCTCTAAGTCAGCTTCTTTTTCGTTTCCCAATTAGAAGTTTTTCAAATGCCTCAACAAACACATACATAAGTGTTGCGAGGACACAGGTGAGTAGTACGCTCAGTAAGACGAGCGTGAAATTAAATACTTGGAATCCGTAGCTAATTAAGTAGCCAAGACCTTGTTTAGAGACGAGAAGTTCACCGAATATAACACCGACCCACGATAAACCAACGTTCACTTTTAACGTTGAAATAATTGCTGGGAAGGATGCAGGGAGAACTACTTGTTTATAACATTGCCATTTATTTGCGCCAAATGTGTCCATCACTTTTATATAGTTAGAATCGACTTCTTGAAATGCACTGTAAATAACGAGAATGGTAATGATGATGGAAATAATTACGCCCATTGCAATCGACGAAGAAATATTTGGACCGAAGATTACAATGATAATAGGTCCAAGTGCCACTTTTGGCATGGCGTTTAGGACGACGAGATAGGGATCGAGTACGCGGGCGAGAAGCGGCATCCACCAAAGAAAAGTAGCGATAATAGCGCCGAGCACTGTTCCAAGAATGAAGCCTACTCCTGTTTCAAGTAATGTCGTCCATATGTGAACCCAAAGCGAACCGTCAATCCATTTACTAAGGAAGAGATCCCAAATGCTTGAAGGAGAGCTAAAGAGTAAAGGATCAATCCACTCTTTTTTGCTAGCTATTTCCCATAGTGCAAAGAAAAGAATGAGCAGTAAAAGCTGTAAAGACCGTGCTAACCATGCGCGCTTGCGTTCTTTCTTCCGAAACTGTTCATGTAGTTGTTTTATATTATCCAAGTCGCTCCAGCTCCTTCCATATATCTTGGAAGAGGGATGGGAAATCATGGTGGTGGCGTGATTCTAACGGTGATAAGGAACGGATGCTTTCTGGGACGATAAATGTTTTCGCAATTTTTCCAGGGTTTGCTTGCAGTAAATAAATACGATCACTCATCGCAATGGCTTCTTCAATATCGTGTGTTACAAGTAGTGATGTTTTTTTATAGTTACGTAATAATGTGAAGACGAGATCTTCTAGTTTCAACTTCGTTTGATAATCGAGAGCCGAAAAAGGTTCATCTAGCAATAAAATTTTCGGATCGGTCGCTAACGTTCGAACGAGAGCGGCACGTTGACGCATACCACCGGACAGTTCACGAGGGTATTGCTCTTCTACATCATGTAGACCGACTTGTTTTAAAAGTTGTAAAGTGTGTTCTTTCGTCTGTTCATTGTAAATTTTTCGGGTGTGAAGTCCAAGCATAATATTCTCTTCAATTGTTTTCCAAGGGAACAAGTAATCTTGCTGCAACATATACCCCATAGATGAAGTTTTCGTTGTAATGGGCTCACCATCTAAAAAGACGATGCCCTCAATTGGATCAAGCAGCCCAGCAATAATGGAGAGGAGTGTTGTTTTGCCGCAACCACTTGGGCCGAGTATAGAAATAAATTCTCCTTTTTCCACTTGTAAACTCATGTCTTCGAGAATCAACTTAGCATTCTCTTTTGCGAAAAAGCAGTGAGAAACGTTACGTATTTGTAAAAAACTCATACACTTCGCCTCTATTTCTTAATAACGCTTTCGGCAATTTTTGTATTGACGAGCGCTTCATGTGGAACTTCTTTTTGTAATTCGCCAGCTTCTTTCATAATCGTTTGGAGTTGTTTCCATTCTTCAGCATCTAATAGCGGATTTGTCGCATAAGAATGTTGCTTTTTATACCGTTCAATTACTTTTACTGTAATGTCTTTTGAAGTGTCTTTAAATAACGGAGACAGGGCATCAGCAATCTCTTCTGGACTATGTGTATCAACCCATTGTTGTGCTTTATAGAGCGCACGTGTGAATTTCTCAGCAGCATCTTTATCTTTCTTTAAGAAACTTTCTTTTGCCATGAACGTTGTATACGGAACAGTTCCAGATTCATTTCCGAACGAAGCGACGATGTAACCTTTACCTTCTTTTTCTAATATACTTGCAGTCGGTTCAAAGAGCTGTACAAATTCTCCAGTGCCAGATGCAAAGGCATTTGCAATGTTAGCAAATTCGATGTTTTGAACTAAGTTTGTATCTTTGTGAGGATCAATACCATTTTTCTTTAAAACGTATTCTCCAACCATTTGCGGCATGCCGCCTTTACGCTGTCCTAAAAAAGTAACACCTTTTACGTCATTCCAATTAAATGAGTCTAATTTTTTACGCGAAACTAAAAATGTTCCATCTGTTTGTGTAAGTTGTGCGAAGTTAATGACAGGGTCTTTTGCACCTTGTTGATGAACGTAAATGGAAGTTTCAGAACCGACGAGAGCAATATCAATTCCGCCAGATAATAGGGCGGTCATCGTTTTATCTCCGCCAGCTGTTGTTTGGAGGTCAATATTTAATCCTTCATCTTTAAAAAATCCTTTTTCAATCCCGACATATAACGGGGCGTAGAAGAGAGAATGGGTAACTTCACCAACGCGAATGTTTTGCGTTGCTTCTTTCGTACCTTCTTTTTTACTACTGCAAGCAGCAAATGTGAAAACAGCTAGTAACATGATGCAAAAAACAGCTATAAATTTTTTCACTATATGACACCTCCTAGAAGTCACTCTACAAGCATGATATGTAGGTAAGTGCCCATATGTGAGTGTGGATAGCAGGAATTTTTTGGGTGATAAAGAAGTACAAATATAAGGGGTGATAAAATGGAGTACGAATATGATGATAGCGTACATTTACATCTTGATTATTTCGGAACAGAATGTGATATGGAATCGATTGCTTATAAGCGGAAGAATGAAGACGTGTGGGATGTGTATTTTAATTTTGGGGCATATGGTCTTCAGAAAGATGAGATTGAGACAGGTAGATTTATGGACGAATATGCTGGTCATTACGTTTTTTCTGTACATGCTCGGGATCTTAGTTGGGAATTTGGAAGTGCTCAATTTGAAGAGTGGGTTTTGAGAAATCAAATAGTAGAAAAATCGCTGCAAAAATAGGGAGGAATTTTGTGGTCGATTTTCTCATTTTCTTATTCATTTTCGTAGTCGGATTTTTTATTATGCAAGTACTCATTTATCGATTTGCAAAGAAACACATTCAAAAATATACAAAAATAAAATGGGTTCATATGTGGCTCGAGATGAATATGAAAAAGGGCCCGAGATTAGATCTTTTTGATTTTGTAGTTATCGTACTTGTATGTATTATATGGAAAGTATGGATGTATTCTCTTATATAATACATATGTTCATGTCTGTTAGAATGAAGGAGAACCTGTCAGTGCTGGTAGGTTCTTTTCTTATTGGTAATAATTTTGTGAAGCATAGTTCATTTATCCCGCTTTAATGGGCAGTAAGACCCCCACCTCAAAATGCAGCGAAAGCAAAGAAGTTAGGTGGGGGATTAACTGCCCATAAAAGTCCGATTGGTTCAACTAATAATCAGTGGGGGATGAAGAACCCCCCCACTGATTAAAGTTTCACTTTATGCTGCTAGAATATAGAGCGAAGAAGGTTTATCCCATTCAACCTTGAATGGGGCGGACTCATTACAGTTTCATTGTATTTTTAAGGGGAAATTAAGGATACATGTGTATATTATAAGCACATAGGGAGACTAGCTGTATACAAATATGGTATTTTGTATAGGACAATATGTTTGTTGATGCGAGACGAAGGGGTAAAGGAAAGAGGGAATCAATTGCGTTTTAATGTTTTTACACAGCGACGAAGAAGAGATGAATTTCATTTTAGTTTTTCGGCTCAACAACCGAGAAAGAATCTATTAATTTCTATCATTCTTAGCGGAATGTGGGCGATCTGTTTAGAAACGCTATTCTTTGTTATGTTAAGGTCTTTCGAATTTGAGAGAACTAAAGAATTTTTCAATGGAACAATACAGATAAGTATACTCATTATCGTTTTGTGGAGTGTACTACTGTACATCATTCATTTAAATAAAGGCATCAGTCATAAGCTTAGGCCGGCTATTCGAGTTTATGTCGTATTATTTTTAATTGCTCATACAATGAATTGGATGTATATCGTAGTGCAGGAGGATATGAACCTTATAGTAGTAAATACATGGGTGTATTTACAATATGGACAGTATATATTAAGCCTGTTATTTATTTATATGGTATACGTTTTTGCATATAATTTGCTTGGAAGAGTTTTCTTAAGTACAACGATAACTAGCATAGTCTTACTTATTTTTGTGATGGTGAACCATTTTAAACTCATTTTTAGAGGAGAACCATTCTACCCATCTGATTTTACACAGATTGGTCATATGAATTCCGTTATACCGATGGTCATGGATTATTTCAGTGTTTGGAATATGTTTCTGGCAATAGTGGGCATTGTTTTGATTATATTTGTAATTATGTATATACGAAAGTATATTCCAGTTATAAAATCACATATTATTATGAGGATTATTTTAATATGCGGCTCTGCGTTTATGTTGTATGGATATAGTAACTATCCTACTACCTTTATGAATAATATATTTATAAAAAGTGGAGTAGACATCCGCGCGTGGAATCAAGCCGCAAATTATAAGGTGAATGGCTTTGTTATAGGCTTTTTAAGCAACTTAGATACGACAGTCATTAAAGAGCCGAAAGAATATTCAAAAGAAAATATGCAGCAAATTGCAAAGGATATAGAGAAGCAATATGGTGGTAAAGTAAAAGCGCAAAAAAAGGCAGAGAAGCCGAATATTATATTTATTATGAGTGAAGCATTCTGGGATCCGACAAAATTAACGAATCTGTCATTTAGCGAAGATCCAGTGCCGAATTTACATCATTATACAGAGAGTTTCCCAGGGGGACAAACGATAGCTCCTACATTTGGAGGGAATACAGCGAATACAGAATTTGAAGCATTAACGAGTTACTCGATGAGTCTTTTAATGCCTGGTTCTATACCATATCAACAAGCTATCCCAAGTCAGAAAGAAGTTCCATCTATTGCAAGTGAATTGAAAAAACAAGGGTATTATGCAAGTGCAATTCATGCTTATAATCGATCGTTTTATAAAAGGGATGATGTTTATAAAACATTGGGATTTGATAATTTTAATGCAGAAGACACGATGAAAAATACAGAAGTAGTTGGAGATAATATTGGTGATTTATCCATGAGTAAAGAAATCATAGATGAATTAAAGAAGAGAAAACAACCTACGTTTATTCATGCGGTGACGATGCAAAATCATTTTCCGTATACGCCAAATATGTTTGGAGAAAATAAAGTAGAAATTAGTGGATTAACAGAAGAGGAATCGAAGGCAGAATTAGAGGCATATACAGAAGGGGTAAGATTGTCTGATGAAGCGTTGCAATATTTAATCGAGCAGCTTGATGATTTAGACAGACCTACGTTATTAGTCTTCTTTGGAGACCATTTACCTATGTTGGGAACTAATAAATCTATTTATAAAGAAGCAGGATATATAGAAGATGAAGAGACGGTAAGAGAAAGATTAATTATGTCAGAAACACCATTGTTAATGTATGCAAACTTTGATTTGCCAAATGACAATTTAGGTTTAGTAAGCCCAATTTATTTTTCTAGTCTTGTTTTTGATTATGCAGGACTAAATCAATCACCGTTTTATCAATTTTTATCGGAAATGCATAAAGAAATACCAGTTCTTAGAGATGAGTTAAAGGTTAATAAAGATGGAGAAGAGATAACAGATTTAACAAAGGAACAACAAGAAATGTTAGAGCAATATAAAATGATTCAATATGATTTACTTGCTGGAAAGCAGTATAGTAAAAGTATACTTTTTAAATAGAAAAACAAAAAGAACTTGTATAACGATACAAGTTCTTTTTTTATAGTATTTAACGGGGTAACCAGACAAGCTGGGTTTAGGGAGTATTACCTGTACATTTAGTATAAATGAAAATGTAATCGTTTTATTAATTGATTTGTGAGAAATATGTGAATTTTATTCTTTTCAAAAACGGCATTCCTATCAAAACGATTTGGCATAGATTTTTATGAATGCAAAAACTTTATAAGTTCTTCATTTAATTCATCCGCTTGATCGATTGGAGAGCCGTGACCGCTATTTGTAAGAGGATATAACTGAGAATTTTTGATCCGCTTTTGCGTGAGTTCAGCACTTTTGTAAGGGATAAGTTGATCGTGAACACCGTGGAATATTTTTGTTGGGACGTTAATTTTACTTAAATCTTTCGTTACATCTTCATTTGCGGCTGCTTGCAAGATTTTGATGAGAGCGTAGGAGGCAGACTGCATACCGAGATAAGAAAACCATTCTAACGTAGCAGAACCTAAGTTTCTATTAAAAAATGATAAAGATACATCATTTAAAAATTTGGGCATATTGACATACATTTGATTAATGAGGGTATCTGCTTGTTCTTTTGGGACACCATAGGGTGATTCTTGATTTTTAACGAAAGAGGGGGAAACTGCATCGACTAATACAAGTTTAGAAATGCGATGGCCATTATGGCGGGACATGTACCGAATAGAAAGAGCACCACCTACTGAGAAACCGACTAATGTAGCATTTTCCACTTGAAGTGCTTCTAGAACAATGGCGATATCGTCTGCTAAACGATCGTATGTGTAACCGGTCCACGGTTTATCAGATTGCCCGTTCCCACGTATATCCATAGCGATGCAGCGGAACCCGTGCTGTGGTAACACATTGAGTTGATATTGATACATTTGATGATTTAAAGGCCAGCCATGGACGAAGAACACAGTTTTACTAACGGGTCCGGGATTTACGTCTTGCACAAAAATATGCACATCTTTCTCCACAGTAACAAACATAAATTATCCTCCTAACCTATTCATATGCTCTATCCCAAAAGCGTTGTTTCGTCATAGCTTTAATAAATGCATTCGCCAGGAGCGTAGGGTTCTGTTCTACTAAGACACCAGGCTTTCCGTTAATATTTAAAGATTGAATAACAGTAGATCCATTTTGGAAGGCACCAATGGGCTTAAAGTGATTATAGGATTCTACGACAAATGAAGTCGCTTTATTAAGAAACTTTTCATCAAGGTTTCCTCCAATAAGAAGTAGCCCGTCATAAAGAAGTGAGGATCCTGTTAAAAAAGTATCATTCACGTCCCAGCGTACATTTTGTGTTCCTTGCACAATACCTAACCGCTCGGAAACAATCACCGACTGCAACCCAACTTGTTTGAATTGATTTAGTATATATTGCGCGTTTTGTCCGTCATATCCATTTGCAACAATGACACCTACTCGTAATGTATTAGGACTAAATGTCGTATTTGCCATACTGAGTGCTGGCGATGATTTCGTAACGCTCGATTCTTGAATATTTGGGACTTTTGCTCCGACCGCTTCAGCGACTAACGTAGCTAATTCAGTACTAATATGACCAATCATATTTACGACTTGTTGACGGACGGATTTACTTTTTACTTTTCCTAATTCAAAGGAGAAGGCTTGCATAATATGAACCTTCTCGACGTTACTCATACTATTCCAAAATAAACGTGCTTGAGAGAAATGATCTTTGAAACTGGCGGCTGTTTCTCTCGTTTTATGCCCTGATACAGTGGAAGGATATGTAACGAACCCACCCTTTGTACCGGGGACCGTGTAAGGCGTGTTATTTGCTAAGGAATTATTATGGTAAGCGACTTTTCCTTTATCAATTATATATTTAGAGGCACCATCTCTTTGGTTGTTATGAAATGGGCATACCGGACGGTTAATCGGTAATTCTTGATAATTGGTACCGACGCGTGCTAATTGAGTGTCAGTATAAGAAAAGAGCCTACCTTGTAAGAGTGGATCATTGGTGAAATCAATACCGCGGACGATACTTCCGGGATGAAGTGCGACTTGTTCCGTTTCAGCGAATACATTATCGACGTTGCGATTTAATGTCATTTTTCCGATGAGTTTAACAGGGAAATCTTCTTCAGGCCAAATTTTCGTCGCATCTAATATATCGAAATCGTATTTAAATTCATCCTCTTCTTCTAAAATTTGAATGCCAAGTTCGTACTCCGGATAGTTTCCAGCATTAATATTTTCCCATAAATCACGGCGATGGTAATCTGGATCAGCGCCGCCTAATTTTTGAGCTTCATCCCAAATTAATGAATGAATGCCGAGCTTCGGCTTCCAGTGAAATTTTACGAATCGCGACTTTCCATTTTTATTCACTAAGCGGAATGTATGAACACCAAATCCTTGCATCATTCGAAAGCTTCTTGGAATGGCACGATCAGACATAATCCACATCATCATCGCAGCAGATTCTTGGTTATTGGCGATGAAGTCCCAAAATGTATCATGTGCCGTTTGTCCCTGGGGAATCTCATTATGCGGCTCAGGTTTAAGGGCGTGAATAAGATCAGGAAATTTAATGCCATCTTGGATGAAGAAAATCGGGATATTGTTTCCTACTAAATCAAAATTTCCTTCTTCTGTATAAAATTTAACGGCGAACCCTCGTACATCTCGATTTGTTTCATTCGCCCCTTTTGATCCAGCCACTTCAGAGAAGCGAACGAAAAGGGGTGTTTTTTTTGAAGGGTCTTGTAAAAAATTGGCCATTGTTAGCTCTTCTAAAGATTCATATAGTTCGAATATACCATGTGCGCCATATCCACGTGCGTGAACGACTCTTTCAGGAATTCGTTCACGGTCAAAATGAGCAAGCTTTTCTCGCATTAGAAAATCTTCTAGAAGAGTAGGGCCACGATCACCAACGGTTAAAGAGTTTTCATCATTTGAAATTGTAACACCTGTATTTGTCGTCATTTTCTTGCCTTCATTCTCGCGGGTGAAGGCTTCCAATTGTTCTGTTTTTTTATTTTTTTTGCCGTCCATATAAAACACCTCCCATAATATACGTATTATTGTTTATAGCTTTTATGCTTATATATAGCCTGAAGATACTTTGCTTTATTGGGATGATTTTCCTCAAATGTTCGATTTATCTTTGTTTGTCTATGAAAATCATTTATTATAATAAATGGTATTCTTCGAGATATTATTTTGAAGGGGTGTTGAAGTGAAAGGAAGTTTTCTATCATATAAAGAAGAAGAAAGGAATGCCAAAATCTTTTTGTGGGTGCTGTATGTCATTGTTGTTTTATACCAAATTTTCTATGTAATCTTATTAGAAAATAAATCACTCATGGATAAGGGGCATAGCATAATATGGCAAGTTATTTGCGGAACAGCAATACTGGGTGCAAATATCTATTTAATAAAAAAAGAGAAAGCACCTCTTGTCAAATATGCATGTATATTTGCATACATAGGGATAGAAATGGCTAATATACTTTCGTATATGCTTTATAATAAAGCGGTATTTGATGCGGTAAATATAATAGAAATTATTCTCATTTTCTTTGTACCTATATTCTTAAATAAAAAGTATTTTGTGTTTGTACTTTCGACTATTGTGGGGAAATATGTAATTTATTTATTTGTATTAGAGGAAGTAAAAGCGTTTATGTTCCTCATTATGTATACACTCGTATTAATAGCGGCATACATCATTTTAAATCGATTTATACAATACCTTTCAGCGGTAAAGAAAAGTATTAAGATTGCTAGTGAATCACAAAAATTAGCAGTAGTCGGAAAAATGGCAGCGACAGTAGGACATGAAATTAAAAATCCACTTGCTTCATTAAAAGGATTTACGCAATTACAACGAGAGAAGCATGGAGAGGATCCTGTTTACAAACAGATGATTTTTGAAATAGAAAATATGAATAGTATGATAAGTGAGTTGATGGAAGTTGCTACATGTAAACCTTCTATTTATAAGAAACATAATATAGGAGAAATTGCATTACAAGCAGTAACGATTGTTCGCGAAAAAATGAATGAATCTAGCGTTCAGCTTATTTCTAGTGTAGAAGAAAAGGTGATAGAAGTTGAATGTGATGAGCGGAAAATAAGAGGAGTCGTGCTATATGTCATAAAAAATGCTCTGGAGGCAATGGAGCAAGGTGGCACTTTAGATTTAAGATTAGACAATGAAGGACAAGATTATGTAGTGCTAAGTGTAATTGATAATGGTTACGGTATTAAGAAGGAAAATTTGGCGCGTGTTAAAGAGGCCTTTTATACAACGAAACAAGATAAAATTGGCCTGGGACTTACTGTAGCAGATCGTATTGTCAACGAACACCTTGGTGAATTACATATTTCAAGTGAAAGAAATAAGGGAACGAGAATAGATATTATTCTTCCAAAAAAGTGTGGAAATAATGAAATCCAAGTGGGAGAAAAGCTAGGAGTTACCATATGAATAAAGATGATATATTTAAAAATGAAGAAATCAAGGCGCTGAAAATATATTTAAGTTTGTTTTTTATTATATTTTTTGTATACGATCTTGCCTACGAATTTATTGTACCTCTAATAGGAGGGGAGCAAGAAGGAGTAGGGAAATTCGAAGATGGTTTAGGGTTATGGCTCTATTTTCTGATGGTGATCTTATTTTGCACTGGAATATACTTTATGAAATGGAGAAATCCATTTGCAGTAAAATATATTATTCTAATTGGATATAATCTATTAGATTTTATCCATAATTTTATGATTTATTACGGTAGTGACGCTGAGTTTGATGGTGGGAACATAGTAGAAGGATTTTTTATTTTATTTGCACCAATCTTTGTGAACAAAAGGTATTTTTGGTTAGTTACGGGGATACTTGTTGGAAAGTATGCTCTTATAGGAATCATGATTCAATCGTCACTCGTTATAATCCCAATGGCATTATATAGCGTATTTACTATCATATGTTGGATTATGTTTTTGAGATTTCAGTCTTACATCCGTACGCTTGAGATGATGGATAAAGAAATAGAACAAACAGAAAAACTAGCAACGGTTGGGAAAATGGCAACAGTTATTGGCTACAAAATTAGAGGACCTTTAGCGAATCTAGATAAATTTGTGAATAAGCAAGCAAATAAATATCCTGAGGATAAAATATATAGTGATATTATGAAACAAGAAGTAGAACGCATTCATACAATCGCTACAGAACTTAGTGGATTTGAGAAATCTAAATCACCAGAATCAGAAATTCATAATATAGAAGAAATTATCGCTTATGTTATTCGAGTTATGGGAAAGCCTGCTTTAAAGCAAGGAGTGCACATACAAGGTATTTATAGTAAAGACATACCATCGATTATATGCGATGAAAAACGATTAAAACAAGTATTTTTTAATTTAATTAAAAATGCAATTGAAGCAATGTCAGTTGGTGGAACGATTACGATTAAAGTGACTGTAGAAGATGCAATCATTGTCCAAGTTAAGGATGAGGGTTGCGGCATTCCAAAAGACAAAATTCCGAAGCTAAATGAAGCTTTTTACACAACGAAAGAAACAGGAACAGGTTTAGGGTTAGTAGTCACAGAAAAAATTATTAAAGACCACAACGGTAAAATGAGTTTTGAAAGTGAAGTTGGGGTTGGAACGACGGTGAAGGTTATGTTGCCGATGTAATAAAAAATATTTTAAAAAGGGAGATCACTTATTTGAGCGTGATCTCCCTTTTTTATCGTGGATGAGAGGAAGACATGTTGATAAAGGTAGGAAAGTTAGTTGCATTAACATAGTGTATATAATTTTAAAATCCAGAATATGGATACATTTACAATGATAGTATATAATGAACTTGTCTGTTATTTGTTTTAATTCATTTATGTTTCTATTTGTTGGCCCCAATTATTGGGGTCTTTTTTGTTAAATAAATTACTTTTAAGAGGGGACTAAATATTAGTGATTAGAAAAATTGAATATACAGCACTGGCAGTAATTCCAGGGTTAATATAAAGGGAGATAGCATCTCCTCTCGAAATGGGATTTCCAGTTGTAACGCTAGTCCAAGTTACAGTAGCGGGACCTACCGCTGGAGTGGGGTTAAACACTTGAATTTGTCCTGATCCAGTATCCGTCGGTTTAATTGAAAATACTATAGTTCCGGTAATTTTGTCAGTAGTAGTTAAGGTAATGGTAGATAGGATGTAACTAGCAGTAGGGGCAGTGAGGTTTGTAGGGACATTCCTGCAAATATCAATCGTATAAACAGCAGCAGGTAAGTTATTTACATTTATAGACGCAGCAAATCCAACTATACTACCGGCTCCGGCAGTGACATATGGAATAACATTGGAGTCAATTCCAGGAGAGCCCGCTATACGTTGAAAACCAGCATTTGTTCCTTGAAAAACAATACTTTTTGCTGATGTACTACCGGCAGTTCCCGTAGGTCCAGTGATGCCGGAAGGTCCAGTGCTACCAGAAGGCCCAGTGCTACCAGAAGGTCCAGTATTACCAGAAGGCCCAGTGCTACCAGAAGGTCCAGTGCTACCAGAAGGCCCAGCGATGCCAGTAGAGCCAGTGCTACCGGAAGGTCCAGTATTCCCCGTAGGCCCAGTGCTACCAGAAGGTCCAGTGCTACCGGAAGGTCCAGTGCTACCAGAAGGTCCAGTATTCCCAGAAGGTCCAGTATTCCCAGAAGGTCCAGTACTACCGGAAGGTCCAGTGATACCCGTAGGTCCACTTTCTACTAATACGATATAATCTGGAGATATATTCGGAAACCCTTGAGGGGCATCTTTTTTTACAACATAGCCGCTGCTCGTATAAGTGACAACTTGTCCTGTTTTATAGGTGGAAGCGGCTGCTAGACTAAAGGCGGTAGTACTTTGTAAGCCAGCTCCGGAAGGTCCAGTACTACCAGTAGCCCCAGAAGGTCCAGTACTTCCGGTAGCGCCGGTGCTACCAGTGGGACCTGTACTGCCTGTAGGCCCAGTATTTCCGTTAGAACCACTGTTACGTCTGCCGTCGCAACTAAAACAATTACGTGGGTACATGTACGTTCTCCTTTCTCTATTTTGAAAATCTATTTTAAAAATAGAACTACTATATATATATTATGGATTCTATAGTTTTGTGTGGTCGATCGTATTGTATGTCTAGATTTCAAAAATAGGGGAGAATGAGATTGTGCTAGATCTAACGATGAGTGACATATTTGTTTCTCCTGTTTAAAAGAATTCCTGCCTTGTTAGTTTTTCTTATTTTTCATAGCAAAATAGGAAGCGGATAGAAACAAATAAACCCTAAAATCCAGCCGATAGAGGGAGAATAGGGAAGTATATGTTGTAATACCATTCCGCTAGAAGTAAAAAAGCTACCGAGTAGACCTAAGAAGATGGGGTATCGCAGTAATTTGAACATAAGTGATAATACAACCTCCTTTATGACATACATTGCATATTAGTCTTAATTTTCTGTATACAATGTTTTAGAAAAATAGTGGTACAATATATGAATGATACGAGAGAGGATGAACATTAACATATGTACGTTACTGTAACAGAAGCAGCATATAAAAAGATTATGGATACGATTCCAAGTGAAGCGAAATATATAAAGTTATTTTATGATAATGAAGGTTGCGGTTGTGTTATGAGTGGAATTATCGATTTAGTAGCTGTAGCAGAAAAAGATGAGCGCGATGTGGATATCGAATCTAGCGTAATGAATTTTATTGCAGATCGCACAAAGCTTGTATTTATGGATGATAAGTTAACAGTTGATTGGCATGAAGGTGGAGGAACTTTTCAACTGAAGAGTCCGAGTCAATTTTATAATCCAAATATGAAGTTACACGTTCGAGTGTAGTACAGGAAAGGTGGTTCCAAAATATGTTTTGGAATTACCTTTTTTATTGTATAGGTCGATATATTTAAAAAATCGCCGATATAATTTGAGTTGCGCTGATATATTCGAAAAATCGCTAATATAATTGCATGTGTCAAACAAAGCAAACCTCTCCATACGATAGGAAGATTTTTTCACATAATGAAATGTACATATGATTGAATTTTCTGTATAATCTT